>JBLNCO010000264.1:0-4040 GCA_050260715.1 Hyphomicrobiales bacterium
GCACCCGCTACGACGGGATGATCCACGGGTTCTTCGGGATGTCGCTCGTGCTCGACCGCGCGAAAGACGCGGTCGAAGAGGCGTGCGCGGCCCTGCGCTCGAACTTCGGCCTGGAGTTGCAGCCGGCCTAGGCGTCGAGCGCCTCGACGAGCCCGTCGACGTAGAGCAACGACACGGCGTTGGCGGCGAGCTGGAAGACCTGCCTGGGGTCGGCCCGCTCGCCCGCCAGCCGCTGGCTGATGTCGGCGACGTTCGAACGGCCGTCGATCTCGCGGAGCAGCGCCGCGACGAACGGGCTGCATTCGGTGCCGCCGTCGCGGCCCTCCTTTGTCGCGACCAGCCCCCACACGAACTCGCCGTCGCCGAGCACGAGCTGCCGTTCGACGCGCACGCCCGGGGCGAGCCGCGGGACCGCCCGGGCGATCCCCGGGAATCCGGTCGCGTCCGGCTGCTGGAGCGCGGCTACGTCCCGGCTGCGCCGGGCCCGCTCGCCCTCCACCGCACGCACGCTCTCCACGAACGACGCCGGCGCCTCGCCGTGTTCGAGCACCACGCGCTCGTAACCGCGCGGCGGCTGGCCCGCCACCGCCCGCACGAACGCCTGCCGCGGCGTGAACTGGCCGTCCTGGTCGAAGAGGCGGCGCGCCTCCCAGAAGTACGAGTCCATCGTGCGGTTGCTCGAATAGAACAGGCTCGCCATCTGCCGGAAGTGGTCGTACTGCCGCGCGTAGAGGTCCGTGTAGAGCCGCGCCGCCGGCTCCGCGAGGTTCGGCTGCTGGAACATGGTCTGGATGTACGCGGCCGCGAGCACCCCGGCGCTCATCGCCAAATGGACCCCCGAGGAGAAAAGCGGGTCGATGAAACAGGCCGCATCGCCGACCAGGATGTAGCCGTCGCCAACCACCTTTTTCGACGAGTACGACCAGTCCTTGAGCACGTAGGGCCCGGCGGTCATGGCGGCCGCGCCCACGAGGGCTCCGGTGTGCGGCGCGCGCGAAATCTGCTCCCGCAGGAACTCCTCCGCGCCCTGTTCGCGCACGAGCCGCTGCCCTTCGCGCCGGTCGATCACCACCCCCACGCTCAGCCGGTCGCGGAGCGGGATCGCCCACATCCAGCCGTCCTGCACCGCCTCGACGAGGATGTTGCCCTGGTCGGGAGCGGGGAGGCGGCGTCGGCTGTCGAAGTAGCCGTACACCGCGAGGTTCTGGAAGAACGGGTCCCACTCGCGAACCTTGAGCCGGTTTCCCAGCACGGCGCCCTGGCCGCTCGCATCGACCACGAAGCGGGCCTGCGTCACCGCTTCGGCGCCGTCCGCGTCGCGGTAGCGCACGCCGGTCGCCCGTTCGCCTTCGAACAGGACCTCGAGCACCGTGTGCTCTTCGCGCACGTCCGCGCCGTTCGCACGTGTGTTATCGAGCAAGATGTGGTCGAAATCGGCCCGCCAGACCTGGAACGTGTGCGGGTAGCGGCGGTTCGTCTCGCGGAAGTACCACGACCAGGGCTCGGCTTCGTCGCCCCAGACCATCGTGGCGCCCCACTTTTCGACGAAGCCGGCGGCGCGCACGGCCGGCATCACGCCGAGGTCCTCGAGGATGGGCATCGTGGCCGGGAGGAGCGATTCGCCGATGTGCTCCCGCGGGAACTTCTCGCGTTCGAGCAGGAGCACCCGGTGGCCGCGCCGCGCGAGGAGCGTCGCGACGGTGCTGCCGCCGGGCCCCCCGCCGGCCACGACTACGTCATACGGGTCCATTCGCTCCACCCCCGTGCCCGCGCCCCCGGCATGGCGGCGGCCCGCACCAGCGCCGCCGCCCGTGCTGGTCAGTTGGTCTGGGGCGTTGACGCCGCTTCGACCGGCTTGCCGGTCGCCGGCGAGACCTCCCACGGGCCGGGCAGGTCGAGCTCCTTCGCGATCTCGCGCACCGCGGGGATGACCTCCTCGCCCATGAGGCGGAGGCTGCGCATTGCATCGTCGTGCGACATCGCGCCGTCGCCGTCCCAGAAGAAGATGCTCCCGGGCCGCAGGTATTCGAGCACGTGCCGCACCTTCGGGATCACCGTGTCGGGCGTCCCGGTGATGATGCTCATCTTGTTGACCTGCTCCTCGAAGGTCCCGAGGTAGTCCATCGCCTCCTGCTTCTGGCCGGCGGTGGCCGACGCCTGGGCGGCGCGCCCGCGCGAGGCCGCGGCGGCGAAGTTCTCGATGGTCGGGAGCACCTGTGTTCGTGAGGTCATGCCGGGCAGGTTCTGGATGAACGGCCGCACGACGCCCTGGTTGCCTTCGAGGAACGGGTTGCTCGGCCCCTGGATATACTTCCGGCCGGCGGCTTCCGCGAGCTCCTCCGTCTCGTCGACGTGGACCTTGAACAGGTAGCCGATGTTCTGCGGCCCCGCTTCGTACCCGGCTTCCTGCGCGCACTCGCGGTAGTAGTCGAACGAGCGGCGCGTGGGGTCGAGCTCGGTCGCGAGCATGACGTACGGGTAGCGGTGCTCGGCGGCCCACTTCACCGTGTTCTTGCTCATCACGCCGGGGATCATGATCGGCGGGTGTGGCTGCTGATACGGCCGCGCCCAGGGGTTCACGTAGCGGTACTGGTAGTGCTGGCCTTCCCAGCGGAACGGCCCCGGCGTCGTCCAGGTCTTCACGATCAGGTCGTGCGCTTCCTGGAAGCGTTCCCAGTTGTAGGGCGATTGCGCGTTGTGGGCGATGCTTTCGCGCCCGGTGCCGCGCACCCAGCCAGTCACGAGCCGGCCGCGGGAGATCATGTCGATGATCGCGAGCTCTTCCGCGAGCCAGAGCGGGTCATCCCAGATAGGAAGCACGTTGCCGAGGATGACGATCTTCGCCCTCTGCGTGATCTTCGCGAGGATGGCCGCCTCGACGTTGACGACGCCCCCCATGCAGAACGGCGTGCTGTGGTGTTCGTTCAGCATCAGGCCGTCGAAGCCCTGTTGTTCGGCGTAAATCTTCTCGTCGAGGTAGCGGTTGTAGAGCTCGGCGCCGATCCGGGGGTCGTAGCTGCCGTTGCTCAGCCCGAGGTCTTCGATGGCGCGCCCGGTGGCGCCGAAGTACCCGGAACCGGGGTCCTGGTAGGGCCGCTCCGTGAAGTATCCGATGAACATCCTGCGCCTCCTACGCGCCCTGTGCGTGTGAACGGACGAGCTGTGCCAGCGCGGCCGGCTGTTCGAGGTCGAGGAAGTGGCCGGCGCCGGCGACGACTTCGAGCCGTGCTCCGGGGATGAGCCGCGCGTACTCCTGCCCGGCGCTCAGCGGGACGACGCGGTTCTCGCCGCTCCAGACGACGAGGGTGGGCACCTGCAGGTTCGAAACGAGGTGCGGAAGCTGGTGCGAGAACATATACGGCTTCCAGGCGATGCGGGCGACGACTTCGCGCCCGTAATCCCACACGAGCACCTGGTCGGAGCTCGGGTGTTCGCCGTACAGCTCCTCGAAGCGCGCCGGTGAGCTGAAGCCGGCCTTTGTATAGGCGACGAAGTCCATGAGCATCTGGTCGAGGATTTCGCCTTCGGGCGGCTTAATCCCGAAGGCGTTCACGAGCACCAGGCTGCGCAGCCGCTGGGCGTTGTTCACCGCCATTTCCGCCGCCAGCCACCCACCGAAACCGAGCCCGACCAGCGTTGCCGAGGTCACCTCCAGCCGGTCGAGCACGGTCTGCAATACGGCTGCGAAGTCACGCGGGTGGCGCGCCCACTCGATCCGGTCGGAGCCGCCGAAGCCGGGCAGGTCGGGCACGATCACGTCGAAGCTGGCCGAAAGCTCATCGAAGAACGGGGTCCAGCCGGGCGCCTGGTTGTCGTGGTGGAGCACCACCAGCGGCGCACCGGAGCCCTGTCTCGCCACGCGCACCTTGCCGGTCTGCAGCTCGAGGATCTGCTCGGCAGCGCTTCGAGTTGCGGTAGTCACTGCACACTCCTTGCGACGCGACCCGGGGTGGCGGTGGCCAGGCGCCCTCTCTCCGGCTGGCCGCCCGATAGTGCCGGGGCTGCGAACTGGCACTATACGTGCGGCGCACGCGCGATAG
>JBLNCO010000265.1:0-8571 GCA_050260715.1 Hyphomicrobiales bacterium
ACTGTCAACAGTCTCGCCGAGGAGGGCATCATCGCATGGCAGACGTACAGGAAGTCACGGACGCCACATTTGAATCGGAGGTCGTAAAGGCCGACCTGCCGACGCTCGTCGACTTCTGGGCGCCGTGGTGTGGCCCGTGCCGGATGGTTGCCCCGATCGTGGGCGAACTGAGCGAGGAGTACGCCGGCAAGGTCAACTTCGTGAAGATGAACACCGACGAGAACCCGCAGGTGCCCTCCCGCTACGGGATCCGGAGCATCCCTTCGCTGCTGCTCTTCAAGCCCGGCAGTGAACAGCCCGCGGCAACGATCGTCGGTTTCCGGCCGAAAAGCGACCTGAAGAAGCGCATCGACGAGGCGCTCGCGTAACAACCACGGTCAGGGACAGGCCAGGCGCCCCGTCGGTTTCGGCGGGGCGCTTTTGTTCGAGAGGATCGAACGGTACGGACGCGGGAGACGAACGGCCGTGGTTCGCTGCGGGGCCGGCGATACGGTAGAGGGGAGCAGCTCAAGGAGGTTGAGGGTGAGAGAGTACGACATCGCGATCGTCGGGGCAGGGGGAGCGGGCCTGACGGCCGCGCTCTATGCGGCGCGCGCCCGCCGCAAAGTGGTCGTGTTCGAAGGCAAGGTGACCGGCGGGCAGATCGCCACGACGGATATTGTCGAGAACTTCCCGGGTTTCCCGGACGGCGTGAATGGCTTCGACCTCTCGCAGCTCTTCCTGCAACAGGCCGAAAAGTTCGGCGCGGAAATGGCGTACGAGCGGGTGGAACGCCTCGAGCGCCTGCCCGACGGCACGTTCAGGCTCACCACGGATGGCGATACGTACCACGCGAAGGCGGTAATCGTGACGGCCGGCGCCGATTACAACCGCCTGGGCGTCCCCGGCGAGGACGAGTACACCGGCCGCGGCGTGAGCTGGTGTGCCACCTGCGATGCGGCGTTCTTCGCGGGTCAGGAAGTGGCCGTGGTGGGCGGCGGCGACGCAGCCATGGACGAGGGGCTCTTCGTAACCCGCTACGCCAGCAAGGTGACGGTGATCCATCGCCGCGACCAGCTGCGCGCGAGCCAGATCCTGCAGGAGCGCGCGTTCGCGAACCCGAAGATGACGTTCACGTGGGACACGGTGGTGGAGCGCATCAACGGCGACGGCTCCCAGGTCACCAGCCTCGACCTGAAGAACGTGAAGACCGGCGAGACGAGCACCCTGCCAGTGAGCGCCGTGTTCATCTTCATCGGGCAGACGCCGAACAGCCATCTGCTCAAGGGGCTGGTGGACCTGGACGAAGGCGGGCACGCGCTGGCCGACCTGAACATGCGGACGAACGTGCCCGGGCTGTTCGTGGCGGGTGACCTGCGGACGCAGGCGGCGCGGCAGCTCATCGCCGCGTGCGGCGATGGGGCAACGGCGGCTATCGCAGCCGAACACTTCCTCGAAGCGCTGTACCCGGCAGGTGAACTTGCCGCCGCCCCGGGTAGCGCGTAACGCGCGAAAGGCTGCGCATCGCGAGTGCGAGCGCAGCCGCGCGTGCGAGCGCCCTGCTCCACTGGCGCCGCCGGCGGCCAACGGTGGGACGCCGCCGTCCGCGAACGGTGAGCCGGCGAACTTCGAGCAGGAAGCGTTCGGAGCAGGCGGGGCAGATACCGTGCGACACAGCAGCGCCGGAGCCCTGGCGGATCGAGCCTGAGCACCAGGCGCAGACGATGCCGATGTCTGTGTCGTTCATGTGGCCGATCATACGTTCGAGATCTCGCCTCACTATCGGGGAAGACCCTGACCATCGGGGGATCCAGGTAACCGCGGGGTGAAATGCGTGTTACCCTTTCCGCATGCCGCTCTACGAATTCCAGTGCGCCCGCTGCGGGGCGCGTGACGAGGTATTTGCACGCTCCGTGAACGCCGACGTGAAGGCCCCGGAATGCCCGGAAGCGAAGGGCGAGCCAGGCCACGAAATGCGGCGGATCGTCAGCAGCTTCGCGCAGCACAAGACCGTCGCCGACCAGCTGGCCGAAGCCGAGGCGAAGTTCGGCAAGGAAGTCGACGCCGCCATGGGCCCCGAGCCGGACGTCGGCCGCTACGCACGGCGCTACGGGGAGCTTGCGCAGGGCCTGCCTCCCGAGCGCGAGTAGCGCATGCGGCGCGTGGCGCTGGTGCTCAGCGCGGCGGCTGTGCTGGCCGCGTCGGCGCTCGCGTATGGGCTCTGGCAGCTGCTCGAACGCGGCTTCCGCGTGCGCCCGTCGAAGCGCCCCCTGGACATCCTGATCGAACCGGCAGGGCCGGGCCTCGTCCGGCTGCGGTCGCGCCGCGGCACGGCGGACCCGGGCATCGCGGCCGGCGGCGTGATGGGCCTCGCGTGGGATGGCGGGTACGGGCGCGCCGGGCGCGTGGCCGAATCCGGCCGCGGATGGGTCACGCGAGAGTTCGAGCCCGTAATCGGCGCGCTGGAGGGCACGGTCCCCGGGCGGCTCGATAGCTTCGCCTTCCCGGTCGACCCGCTGACCGCTCATGGCTTCCCATTCGAGGCGATCGCGCTAGAGGGCGAGCTGTGTGGACTGCCCGCCTGGTACATCCCGGGCGACCGGCAGACGTGGGCCATCTTCGTGCACGGCAAGGGCGCCTGGCGGGGCGAGTCGCTACGCGCGCTGCCGGTGGTGCGGGAGCTGGGGATGCCTGCTCTGGCGATCACCTATCGCGGCGACGAGGGGCTGGCCAGCGACCCGAGCGGCTGGTACGGCTACGGGACCACCGAGTGGCGCGACCTGGAGTGCGCGGTGCGGCATGCCCGCGATGGCGGCGCCGAGGACGTCGTGGTGTTCGGCTACAGCATGGGCGGCGCCATCGCGCTAAGCTTCGTTCGCAACTCGGAGCTGGCGGGGATGGCCGCGGGGCTCGTGCTCGATGCGCCGTTGCTCGACCTCCAAGCGACGGTTCGCTGGCAGATGCGCCGCTACCCGGGGCTGTTCGCGGCGGCGCTGCTCCGCGCGGCGCGCCTGGCAGGCATCGACTGGCGGCAGTTCGACTCCCTGCCCGATGCCGACCGGCTGCGATGCCCCATCCTCCTCTTCCATGGCGGCGCCGACCCCGACGTGCCGGTGGCCACGAGCGACGCGCTCGCGGAGGCGCGTCCCGATCTTGTGCGGTACGTGCGGGTGGCGGGCGCGGGGCACGTGCTGTCGTGGAACAGCGACCCGGCGGCCTACGAGGCCGCGCTGCGGGAGTTGCTCCAGCCACCGCTCGGACCGCGGGGCGAACCGGCTGGTTTCGAAGTGGACAAAGGGTAGGAATAGATCCTGCCGTGCGCGTTGCGAGCGCGTATACTCCGAAAATCCAGCCTGTCCTGCCCGAGCCCCCCGCAGGATCCCCGCCACCCTGGGAGGAGCGCAAACGCAGTGAGCGAAACCGCCACGTATCGCACCGAACTCGTTTCCCGGTTGCGTATGGCAACGGATGACCTCGCGTGGGTCGTCCGGGGCCTGACACCGGAACAACTCACGTACTCACCCGACGCATCGGAGTGGTCGATCCACGAGCACCTGGCCCACCTGCGCGACACGGAGCGCGAGGTGTACCTGCCGCTGCTTCGCTGGGCAACGATCCCGGACATGCTCGACCCGCTCGACTACAGCCGGAAGGACTGGCACGAACAGCGCTACCGCCGGGACGAGCCGATCGCGCGGATCCTGGACGACATCGCGAAGATGCGCGATGAGGAGCTACTGATCTTCCGCGAGATGAGCGACACCACCTGGACGCGCTGGCGTACCGACACGCGCTGGGGACCACTCACGTGCCAGTGGATCGCCGAGGCGATCTACCGGCACGCGCTTGACCACCTGCAAAACGCGATGGCACTGCGGCAGGACCTGAATTTGCTGGCGCTTCAGCCTTCGACGGCGGTGGTAGGAGGCTACATCGGGGGGAAGAAGGACTAAATGCGGCTTCGGAGCATTTTGATCATCCCGGCCGGCGGCGAACTCGACGAGGCGCTGGCCTCGGAAGCCGACGCCATCGCCGTCACCCTTGCCGACGCGGGCCACCGGGTAGAGGACCTTCGCCAGGGCGCGGCCTTTGCGCTGCCGCGCATCCGCGAACGGGGAAAGAAAGCGCTCGTGGTGGTGAACCACCCGAGAACGCAGCTGCTGCGGTCCGACCTCGAGGCCGTGGTCAGCACGAACCTGGACGCCGTGCTCATGCCACACACAGTCGAGCCCCAGGACGTGCGCGACCTCGCGGTCGGACTGCGCGAGTTCGAATACGACCGGGACATCGAGCCCGGGACCGTGCGCGCGTTCCCGGTGATCGACACGGCGCGCGGGCTGCTGCGGGCGCCGGAGATCGCCCAGGCGGTGCCGCGAATCGCGGGGCTGGTCTTCGGGAGCCGCGGCTACGCCGAGGACGTCGGCGCGCGCCACGAGGAAGCCGGCGCCCGTCTCTCGTATGCGCGCGGCGCGGTCGTCGCGGCCGCGCGGGCGTTCGACGGCCTACCGCTCCTGGAGTCGGAGGGGCTCGAACTCACCCAGGCTGCGCAGCAGGGGTTCGCGGGCGTGCTGCTGACGAACCCGCGCTACGCCCAGCAAGCGAACGCCGTGTTCACACCGAGCGCCGCACAGCGCGACCGTGCCCGGGCGCGCCTCGAGGCGTACGAGCACCGCGGCGAAGGCGCGTGGGTGGCGCGTTACGGCGAGGGCGTGGTCGATGCGCAGTCCGCGCGGAAGGCGCGGCAGCTCCTCGAGGAGTAGCCGGCGCGAGCCTCCGGGGTGTGAGCGAGCGGGAAATCGGGCAAGATGCACCGAAACGAGCAGCACAGGAGGCGACGATGAAGGTTGCAATCGGGCTCGGGATCGCGAACGACGACTGGGAGCAGGCAGCGACCTACGTCGTCGAGGCGGAGCGCATGGGCGTCGATGTGGTGTGGTCGGCGGAGTCGTGGGGGCACGACGCCGCGACGCCGCTCGCATTCATGGCGGCGCGCACCAGCCGCATCAAGCTGGGCTCCGGGATTATGCAAATCAGCGCGCGCACGCCGGCGAACACGGCGATGACGGCGATGACCCTCGCGTCGATGAGTGGCGGGCGGTTCATCCTCGGCCTCGGCGCGAGCGGCCCGCAGGTGGTCGAAGGCTGGCACGGGCAGGAGTTCGGCCGGACCGTGACCCGATTGCGGGAGGTGGTCGCGATCGTGCGGCTGGCCATCAGCGGCGAGCGCGTCCAATACAACGGCAAGCTCTACCAGCTGCCGCGGCCGGGTGGCGAGGGCAAGGCCATCCGCTCCGGGGCAAAGCCGCAGCCGAACATCCCGATCTACCTGGCGACGCTCAGCCCGAAGAGCCTCGAACTGACCGGCGAGCTCGCCGACGGCTGGGTTGGCACCTCGTTCATGCCGGAGCACGCCGACGTGTTCTTCGACCACATTCGCGCCGGCGCCCAGAAGGCCGGGAGGCAGTTCGAGGCGCTGGACCTGCAGGCCGGCGGTGTGGTGGCGTTCGGCGACGACGTCGAGCGGCTCATCCCGCCGCGGAAGCCGGGGCTCGCGTTCACGCTGGGCGCCATGGGCTCGCGTCAGCACAACTTCTACAACGCCGCCTACCAGCGGGCCGGCTACCAGGAAATCGCACAGGAGGCGCAGCGCCTCTGGCTCGACGGGCAGCGCGAGGAGGCCGCGAAGATCATCCCCGATGAGATGGTGCTCCAGACGAACCTGCTCGGCACGGAGGCGATGGTCCGCGGCCGGATCCGCGCCTACCGCGATGCTGGCATCACCACGCTGCGCATCGACCCGGCGGGCAGCACGCTGAAGGAACGGCTGGAAACGCTCGGGCACGCGGTGCAACTGGTGAAGGAAGTGAGCGCGGAGGGGTAGGCGCCGCCCTCAGCTCGCCGTCAGGATGAGGCGAGGGCGGCCTGGTTCGCCTGGAGCTGGCGGGCGTGGTCCAGGTCGTGGATGCGGGTGAAGAGCAGCCATTCGCGCCAGTTGAGCTGCCCGAACATCGGGTGGAGCCAGGTGACATCGAGCCGCTCATCGCCCCGGGCCTTGCTCACGCGCTCGAAGAGCCGCTCGCGGTCGTCGCGGAGCGCCTGCCACCATTCGGAGCCGGTGCGCTGCTCGGTGGTGCCCTTGATCGCGTCGGCGACGCGCTCCGGGGGTGCTCCGCCATCGAGGACGGTCACGATCCCGCGCGCCACGTCGGCACTGGAGGCGAGCAGGTGCGCCAGGATTTCGTTCGCCGACCATTCGCCTTCCGCCGGGCGGCGGCCGAAGCCGTCCGCGGGGACAGCCTCGATGGCGGCGCGCAGCTGGCCCATGTCGGTGCGCACCTTTTCGACGAGATCGGGGATCGAGAGCTTCGACGCCTGCGCCTGCAGGTAGCTTCGGATGCGCTCGAATTCGGGGTTCGGGGTGGTCATCGTTCGCCCTCCAAGAGTTGGGCGCACGGCACTGCGCCGACTGACGCGAAGAAGTCTACCCCGCCGGGCCGCCTGTCGCCTCCGCGAGGCGCGGGTCGGAGACGGTGAGGCGCAGGTGGGTGACGCGGCGGAGGTGCGCGAACACCTCGTCGCGGAACGGGCCGGAATCGGCGGCGCCCGAGCGGATGCGCTCGGCGAGTTCGGCGTTCCGGGCGTGCGTGCGCTCGCGCCACTCGCGGAGCGTCGCGGGGCGAGGCTCGCCGCCGAGCAGGCCGTTCAGCCCTTCCCATTCCTCGGCGAGCTGGTCTTCTTCGGTCGCGAGTTCGCGGCGGAGCATCTGCACGACGTTCCCGGCGACACGCGCGTGGAAGCTGAGCCGCCCGGCCGTGTTCGGCATGACGTCGTTGTGGAGGAAGTTCGCGACGGCTTCAAGGAGCTCGTCGACGGATGGCCTGTCCTGCATCAGTACTCCCCTTCGAGCAGGTTCAAGAGCTCGACTTCGGTCTCGGCGGTGCGCCGGCCGATAGCGGCGAGTTCGACCGACTTGTTCACGCCCGAGAGGTAGGCATTCGCCTGCTGAATGGTGATCACGCCCCACCAGAGGTTGCCGTAGATTTCCCAGAAGCGGACGCGTTCGCGGTCGACCGTCACGCCGGCCTCGTCTTCGTAGGCTTCGATGAAGGGCTCGCGGTCGCCGACGCCGGCGACCGGCCTGGCGCCGCCGAAGCGCCAGGAACGGACCATCACCCAGCCGAGGTCCTCGAGCGGGTCGCCGAAGTGTGCGAGCTCCCAGTCGATGACGGCGCGCAGGCCGTCGTCGCCGAAGATGACGTTGCCGAGGCGGAAGTCGCCGTGCACGAGCACCGGCTCGGCCGGCGGCGGGAGGTGCCCGCGGAGCCAGCGGAACGCCAGTTCGAACACGGGGTGCGGGTCGCGCGAGAGGGCGCGGAAGTAGGTCTCGGCCTTGTCGATCGCCATCTCGGCGGGCGTCTTGCCCGGCTCCGGGCGCGGCAGCGCGGCGAGCGGCGGGTACCTGGAGGCGTCGATGGAGTGGACGCGCGCCACGCTTCGCGCGAGCTGACCGGGCAGCACCTCGCGGGCGTGGGCGTACTGGTCCCCGCGTACGAGCCGCGCGCCGAGGGTTTCGCCCGGCACGCGGCGCATGGTCATGAACTTGACCCCGAAGGTGTCGTCGCCGTCCCAGAGGGGCTCGGGGACGGAGCAGCCGGCGTCCCAGGCGGCTTTGATGAGCCAGTATTCGAGTTCGCGGCCGGGGCTCGTCGGCTGGCCCTTCACCGGGTCGGCGCGGAGGATGCCTTCGATGGGGTCGACGCGGCCGGGGTACTCCAGGTGGGCATCCCACGACCACGTCTCGCGCGAGGCCCCACCCGAGAGGCGCACGGCGTTCTCGATGCGCACGGAGAGCGCGCCGGTATTGCGCTGGACGAAGCCGGCCAGCCCCTGTTCAAGTTCTTCGCGGTCCATCGGCTACTGTTTCTGGTCGAGGTATTCGCTCAGGCCGTAGCCAACCGTCTTCCCATCGAGCACGTACTCGGTCATGCCCTCGCCGATGTGTGTGAACTGGCCGGCGCGCCGGTTCCGCAGCGGGATGAAGCCCTTGACGGTGCCTTCGACGGTGTGCTGCTCGCCGTTTTCGAGCGTGACTTTCGCCTTCAGGGCCTTGTGGTAGTTCGTGTTGCCCTCGTACTCGGTGTCGAGGTCGACGCCAGTGATGCGCAGGAGGGTGTCGGGGCCCTTGTGGAACACGCCGCCGACCCGGTCGCCGACGATCGAGATGACCATACCGATGTCGTCGCCGTAGTTGCCAGTGATCCAGCGGTAGTCGGCGATGGACTGCCAGTAGCGCGGGCCCCAGCTGTGGTCGCGGAGCCCGTGGCCGCTGATTTCGACCACCGGGCCGTCGTCGACCTGGAGGGTGCCCTTCACGCGCATGTGCTGTTCGTAGTGGGCGCGCGCGAAGTCGTTGCCCGACGATTCGTCGGCGACGTGGCCGTAGATGGGGCCGACGCCCTCGTGTGTGAGGTCGAGCCGGATCTTGCTGTGGGGATTCTGCTTGAAGGCGTCGCCCGGCTCGCGCATGTCGCGCGGATCCTTCAGGTTCACGACGGAGCCTTCGTAGACCGTACGGAGGACTTCGCCGGGCTT
>JBLNCO010000266.1:0-2956 GCA_050260715.1 Hyphomicrobiales bacterium
GCCCGCAGCTAACTCCCCGTTCGCCGCGAAGCCCGGCCGTGGCGCCCTTTCGCCGCCACGGCCGGCTGCCGCACGATGGCAGGCAGTGCAACCCACACTGCCTGCCTCGCCGCTGCGCTCCAACCCTGACGGCGACGTGCGCGTGCTCGTCGCCGGGCGCTACCCGGCGCTGCGGGCCGGGCTTCGCGCGCTGCTTTCGGCCGAGCCGGGCATCGCTGTCGTCGGCGAAACCTCGCTCTCCGGCTTCGACCCCGGCGCCCTCGAGTTCGATGTCCTCGTCGCTGACCTCGGCGACGGCCGCGACGGCGGCTTCGAGGAGGACGACCCGGCGCTGCTCGCCGCACCTGCGGTCCTGCTCGCCGCGTGGGAGCCGGGCGCCGGGCTCGATGCGGCGACGGCCTCGCTGCCGCGCGCCTACCTCTCCCGCGAGGCCACCGAATCCGAGATCGCGGCCGCGGTCCGTGCTGTGGCCGCCGGCCTTTCCGTGTTCGACCCCGAAATCGCAGCGAGCCTCCTCCGCACCCGCGAGCCAGCCGCCTCCGCTCCCGGCGCTGACCCGGCCGTCCTCACCGAGCGCGAACACGAGGTGCTCGAACTGCTCGCACTCGGCCTCCCGAACAAGGGCATCGCCCGGCGGCTCGGCATCAGCGAGCACACGGCGAAGTTCCACGTCGGCGCTATCCTCGCGAAGCTCGGCGCCGCCAGCCGCACCGAAGCGGTCATGCTCGCCGCTCGCCAGGGCCTCCTCCCCCTCTGATTCGCGCATAAGAACACGGTCGACAACCGCCTCCCGCCGCAGCAGAATCCGCGCGATAAGGAGGCAGCCATGGGACAGACCCTCGAACTCGCAGCACCCGAGGAGGTCGGCATCGACCGGAAGCGCCTTGACGCGCTGCTCGCCCGTGCCCGCCGCGACGTCGATGACGGAACGCTGGAGAGCGCACAGGTGGCCGTCGCAAAGGGCGGCCGCCTCGTTGCGTTCGAAACCTGGGGCAAGGCCGTGCAGGGCGGCGAAATGCGCCCCGCCACCAACGACACCCTCTACACCATCTTCTCGTCGACGAAGGCGGTGGTCGCCGCCGCGGTCTGGACGCTCTTCGAAGACGGCAAGTTGCGGCTCGAAGAGCGCGTGGCCGACATCATTCCCGAGTTCGGGACGAACGGGAAGGATGTCATCACCGTCGAGCAGACGATGTTGCATATCGGCGGCTTCCCGCGCGCGCCGCTCGGTCCGCCCGCCTGGAACAGTCGCGAGGGCAGGCTCGAGGCGTTCTCGAAGTGGCGCCTCAACTGGGAACCCGGCTCACAGTTCGAATACCACGCCACCTCCGCCCACTGGGTGCTCGCCGAGATCATCGAGCGCCGTACCGGCACGGAGTTCCGCGCCTACATCCGCGAGCGCATCCTCGACCCCATGGGCCTCACCGACTTCTACATCGGCCTCCCCGCCGAGCTGAACAGCCGCGTGGCCGAAGTGAAGCACATGATCCCGCCCACGCCGCCCCCGGGTGGCTGGGGCGAAGTGACGCCCGAGGCCATCCTCAACTTCAACCGCCCCGAAGTCCGGGCCGTCGGCGTCCCCGGTGGTGGCGGTGTCGCGACCGCGGCCGGCCTGGCGATGTTCTACCAGCCGCTCGTGAACGGCGGCGTTACCGCCGGCGGCACGCGCATCATGGAGGCGGAGACCATCGAGTGGGCCACGCAGGTGCGCACGAAGGACCATCACCGCGACCCGATTCTCGGCCACCCGATTAACCGTGCGCTTGCCGTCAGCGTCGCCGGTGGCGATGGCAACGCCCACCTCCGCGGCTTCGGGAAGACGGTCTCGCCGAGGGCCTTCGGCCACGGCGGCGCCGGTGGCCAGATCGGCTGGGGCGACCCCGAGACGGGCATCTCGCTCGGCTACTGCACGAACGGCTTCCTCGACGAAATCCAGCAGGGGCGGCGCATCACCGCGCTCAGCAGCCTCGCCGGGGACCTCACGAAGCCCGCGCCGTAGCCGCGCCGCGGTCCTTCACGCGGTACACGAACCGCAGGCCCGACCAGGTCGCGTCGATGGCGCACACCTTGTTGTCGACGAGACCTGCGGCGAGGCCGATTTCGCGAACCACGTTCTCGGTGAGGTCGGTCGGCACGCCCGAGGACTTCTTCGGCCACGCCACCCAGAGCCCGCCGTTGGCCGCGATCAGCCGCGCGAGCTCCGCGAAGCGCTCCTCGAGCGCGGCCCGCTCGGTCGTGAAGAACAGCAGCACATCGGCAGGCGCGTCCGCTCCCGCGCCTGCCTCCGCCCCGGGCGGCAGCTCGCCGAGCGCCGCTTCGAACTTGTCCGGCGCGCCGACCAGGAGCACGCGGCTGCCCTCCCGGATCCCGAGCTTTTTCGGTAGCGGCGTCCCCGAGTAGCCGGCCATCCGCCGATGCTACCGCAGCCCGCCGCTTCGCTTACATGCCAGCCGCCCCGGGCTGGCCGATGATCGACATATGCGAAGGGATCACGCGCTTCGATTCGTGGCCGCGGCAGCCGGCGCGACCCTTGCCAGCGGCGTGACCCTCGGTCTCGCCTGGCTCGTGGGCCTCGCGGCGTACCTCGCCGGGCTGCTGCTCGTCGTGCCGCTCGCGCTCGTGCTCGCGGCAGCCCCGCGCTGGCGCCCCCTCGAAGTGCTCGCAGCCGCAGCCGGCACCTACCCGGGCATCTTTGTCGCCCTGCTCGCCCTCCTCGACGCCGGCCGCGGCGAAGCCAGCCTTGCAATGGTGCCCGTGGCGCTCGTCGCGACTGCGCTCTACCTCACGGCCTCCCCACGCTCATCGGGCTGCTCGTCTCGATGGCCCTCGGCTGGCGCCACCTCGACTCACCGCCGGCCGCCTCGCGCCACACCACCTGACGCCCGCCCGCCCATCGCCCCAACTTTCCCGGCGGCTTCCACCTCGTCCCATCTGCCCGCGACCGGTCAGTACCGCG
>JBLNCO010000267.1:0-4413 GCA_050260715.1 Hyphomicrobiales bacterium
CCCGTTGCGTCTAGCTCTCCGTCCTATCCAGCCCAGCTTCGGGCACGGGACCGCAGATGAGGTGGCCGCCGAAGCCCACGAGCCAGAGCGCCACCGGATACGCGATCCAGCGCTCCACGCCGCCGTCGCCGAGTTCGTCCCAGAATGGTGTGGCGTCGCCGAGGATGCCCAGGGCGAGCGCCCCGAGCGCAGTGACGCCCAACGCGATGGCGACGTACCGGAACGCGCCGCGCTCGGCCTTCAGGGCGAGCAGTGGGGCGAGCCCGCCCGCGCCGAACGCGAGCATCGCGAAGAGCGGATGAACCGTGCCGTAATTCCCCGGGAACACCCCGACGCCAAAGACACCGATCCCCAGCAGGCCCACAGCCACCGTCGCACGGCGAACCGCGAGCGCGCGGTGCAGGAAAGCGGCGCCGCCGAGGATGCTGGCGCCCATGACCAGCATCGTCCCGTTGAACACGTGCGCCGAGGCTGGCGGATGATGCTGTCCGGGGGCCGCGTGGCCCCGAGGTCGCTGATTTCGTTGTCGTGCGTGGTGTAGACGTCCGGGTACAGCGCTTCGGCCGTAATCACCCCGAGCACGAAGACGATCCCGGCGCTCATGAGAAGCGCACCTGCGAGCGCGAGTGCCGATGCTCGCGAAAAGATGCCCGCTCCCGTCCGCAGACTGCGAGCGGTCGGGAGGGGTTGGTCCGGGGCGTGCAGCGTCGCCATGTCTCGCCTCCTGTCCGTCGCGTCAATGGTCCGCGCTGCGGCCGGGGGGCGAGTGGGCCGAATGGCGATGCGCAGTGAGCCGAGGGGCCGGAATGGAGAGCCCCGCTACTCGGCGAACCGGGCCAGGTTCTCGAGCGATGCGTGCATCCCCGCCTGGTGGTCCTCCTCGCGGATACCCGGCGGCACGTTCTCGGCGGTGATGGTCACCTCCGTGCCACCCCGGACGGGCGCAAACGTCCAGGTCATTGTCATTTCGCCCGCGAAGTCAGGGTCATCGGAGTCGAATTCGACGCGCTGGACGATGCGCTCTCCCGGCCGCAGCTCCACGAACGTTGCGCCGACCGCATCCGCTCCGTCGCCCGACTTGCCCGCGATCGCCGGGTCCCGGTAGCGGAGCACCATCTCGTAGCGTCCGCCTTCCCACGGCTCGAAGCGCCGGACTTCGCCCGTCATATCGCCCGGCGGCAACCAGCGCGCCAGCGTCTCCGGGTCCATCCAGGCGTTGTACAGCGCCTCGGGCGAGGCGTGGATGACTCGGGAAGCGATATCGACTCGTGGCGTTGGTGTGGTCATGCGGACGACTCTACCGCAGCGCGGCTGCACGGCGCCCGGGCTGCCACCTCATTCGAGCGCGGCGGCGGGCGTTCGCACAGGCCCGGCCTCAGGTTCGGGTTCGGGGCGCCGTGCCGCGGAGCCGAGCAGCCGCGGCTCGCGCAGGAGTGTCGCGGCGAGCAGCACGGCGGCGAAGAAGTAGATGGACGCTGCGAGGAAGGCGGCCGGCTGACCGGCGTCCTGGAGCTTCAGCACCTCGGAGTACGGGAAGACCATGAGCAGCGCCGCCGGGAAGGTCGCCTGCCAGCCCGCCGTGAAGAACACCGGCAAAAGGAGCAGGCTGTACCCGGGCCACGAAATCGGGCCAAGCAGGAACGCGAGAATGAGCCCCGCGGCACTGACGGCCATCCGGTCCGGCCGCCGCCGGAACACCACCCCGGCCACGGCGGCGAACACGAGCGCCGATAGCACGAGCCCGGCCCTCCCCGCGTGCAGCCGGCCGGCGACGGAGAGGATCGAGCTGTTCCCGGGGAAGAGATTCGCCGGGAGGATCGGTGGCGTGGCGTCGAGCCACTGGCGGTAGATCTCCGGTCCTTCGAGCACGAACGGCACCGCCGAGAGCACGGCCGCGGTCGCGAACGAAGCGCTGGCCGAGCGTGGGTGGCGGGCGAGGAGCAGGAGAATGGGCCATGCCACGAACTGCGGCTTAATCGCGACCACGAACCCGATGAGGAGCCCCGCGCGCCAGTCGTCGCGGTCGCGAAGGAGGAGCCACGCGCCCGTGGCGGCCAGCAGCAGCGGGACATAAATCTGCCCCAGTTCGACCGTGTGCCAGAGCCCCGCGAAGGCGAGCGCCCAGAGAATGCCAACCACGCCGGAGCGGGGATACGCGCGGTAGAGCAGCACAATCGCCACCAACGCACCGGCAAGCGAGGCGGCGATCCAGGCAGTTTCGCCGTGGTGCACATCGAACTTCGCGGCCAGCTGGAGCGGGTAGACGGAAATCGGCGGGTTCAGGTTGGGGGCTGGCATTGCGCCCGGCCCGACGCGGAACGTGTCGGGGTACACGCCGTAGGGGTCCTTGCCATGGTTGGCGGCGTCGCCGGAGGCCCAGAACGACCCCCAGTCGAGCAGCCCGCGGCCGTCGCGGGTCGACCAGGAAATACCGTGCGCGATGAGAAGCACGAGGCCGACGGCGAGCGCAAGCGTGGCAAGGCGCCCCGGCGTGAGCGCACGCACCGACGGCCGGGCGGTTGCTATCGAAACACGCGCCACGGGAACTCACGCTAATGGCGCATGTGGCAGGCGGGCACACCCTCCCGTTCGTGCAAATTGCGGAAGCATAACAGGGCCGTTGCAGGTTAAGCGCCGGTCAGTGCGCCTTCGCCGCGCCATCTGTGGCGCCGACGGGTACTATCGCGCCGTGGAACCGAGCTGGACGCGGCGCGCCGTGGCTGTCGGGCGGCGAATCCCGGTGTTGCCGGGGCTCGCGTGGCGGTTCGCGCGCCGCCGCGCCGGCCGGCACGTGGTCGCGGCGGTCGCGATCATCTTCGACGCCGAAGGACGTGTACTCCTCGCTGAGCACGAGTTCCGCCACGTGCGCTGGGGCTTCCCGGGCGGCTGGGTGCGGCCCGGCGAGCACCCGCAGGCCGCGGTGCGCCGCGAAGTGGCCGAGGAGCTCGGGCTTCAGGTGGAGTTGGTCGCGATCGTCGACTGTGAAGCCCACACCAGCCAACCGGTGGAGCACGGCGACGGCGGCCTCACGCTGACGTTCTTCTGTAGGCTCGCGCCTGGCTCTCCGCGGGATCTCGCCCGGCTTTCGCCCGAGCTCGCCTCGGCGCTGTGGGTGCTCCCCGCCGAAGCACGGGCGAAGCTCACCGCCTACGACGCGCGCAGCCTCGCGCTGGCCGAAGCCGCGTTCGAACGCGACCGCGCGGCCGCTAGGCCAGCACCAGCGCCCCGGACTCCCGCCTGATGCACGCGGCGAGCCGCATCGCGAGCGCGATGATCGTGAGCGTCGGGTTCAGGTAGCCGCCCGTCGGGAACACCGAGCTCCCCGCGACGAACAGATTCGGGACCCCGTGCACCCGGCTGTCGGTAGCCACCACGCCGCGGCGGGGGTCCGGGTGCATGCGTGTCGTGCCCATGTGGTGGTAGTTCGAGACGAGCGTCGCCCGCGGCTGTTCATCGCCGAACTTGCCGAACATCTTGCCGATGCCCGCTGCCTGCATCGCCTCGTCGAGCGCGTCCTGGTGCTGGCGGATCGACCAGAGATCCACGTCCGAGAGCCGCCAGTCGAGCCGTGCGAGGGGCACTCCGAGCCGGTCGCGCGCGCCCGATAGCGTGATGCGCGAGTCGGGGTTCGGCGCCTGTTCGGCCATGATGCGGAACGCAAGGATGCGCGGGGGAGGGTAGCGGTTCGCGACCCGGGCGAGCGTGAACCGCGACACCGGGATCGGGTGCAGGACGACCTGCGAGGCGTGCCGCGCGCGTCCCGCGATCGCCGGTTGCGTGAGCCGCCCGCCGTGCAGCGCCCGTAGCGACAGCACCCCCGGCGATGCGCTGCTCCCGGCTTCGAAGTTGATCCAGAAGGCGGCGTTCAAGAGCCCTCGCTCGCGGAGCAGCTCCTCCCCGTGCCAGTACATCGCCTGGAACTTGCTCCCGCGCTCGTCGCGGCGCTCGCCGAACAGTTCGACCCACGGCAGGTCCCTGGTCGCCGGCCGCACAAACCCCGAATCGATGCTCAGGTGGTCCATGAAGTACCGCCCGACCAGGTCGTGGTCGTTCCCGAGGCCGGCCGGGTTGCGGTCCTGCGAGGCGAGCAGCAGCCGGGCGTTGTCGATGCCGCCGCATGCCAGCACGAACCGGTCGGCGGCTACCGAGAAGCGGTTCCCATCGAGCGACGACACGGCGGCTGTGGCGACCGCACCGGTTGCCGGGTCAGTCCGGAGCTTCAGGACCGTTGCGTCGAGCACCACCTCGACGCCAGGCGCGCGGACCAGGCCGTCGAAGGTATCGACGAAGCAGCGGTGGTCGGCGAACTGGAACATGGCGAGGTTTCGTTCGTGCGGCCAATCGCCGGCGAGTTCGCCCGGGTCCAGCCACTCCGACGGTTCGAAGCCGGAGGTGAGCCCGAGCGACCCCATC
>JBLNCO010000268.1:0-4467 GCA_050260715.1 Hyphomicrobiales bacterium
CGCGGATGCGCCGCTTCGCCTGGCTGAAGAGCGTGCGGTTTTCGAGCCCGACCGCCGCCTGGTCCGAAATCGCCTGGAGGAAGCTGCGCTCCTCCGCGGAAGGCGGCGCTACGGGCGAGTAGTAGGTCGCGAGCGAACCGACCGCCCGGCCGCGGTAGATGATCGGCAGGAAGTACATGCTCTCCCAGGGCACCGCCGTGAGGAACGGATGCAAGTCGGCCCAGGCCTCCTGGTTCAATGTCTCCGTGCGGCCGTGCTCGACGAACCGCGGGTGCCCTGCAACGACGGCGTCGAGCGCCGGCCACGGCGCGCCGCGGGCGAGGCAGCGCGCAACCGTGTCCATGTAGCCCGGCGGCAGCCCCCATCCGCCGAAACCCGAGGGCTCCCCCTCGTCGAGCAGGATGACGCTCGAAGCCGAGGCGGTCGTCGCTTCGCACACGCTCCGGGCGAGTGCATCGAGTGTCGTGTGGAGCGGCTGGTCGAGGGTGAAGAGCGCGGCGATCGCAGCCAGGGCCGCGTTTTCGCGGGCGCGGCGGTCGGCTTCGGCGAAGAGATGCGCGTTTTCGAGCGCCGAAGCCGCCTGCCCCGCGAACGCGGTCGCGAGCTCGGCGTGGCGCTGTTCGAAGCTGCCCGGTTCGCGCCGCGCTACGGAAAGGAAGCCCACCGTTTCGCCTTTCGCGAGGAACGGCACCGCCATCCACGAGCGGATGTGCTCGAACCCGGGCGCGGTGATATCGCCGACGGCCTGTTGCAGGGCGACGGCGAGCGGGCTGTCGCCGCGGACGTCGTCGATGATGACGCCCTCGCCCCGCTGCAGCGGCTCCCAGATGGGGCCGGCTTCCCGCAGGCGGATGCGAAGCGGGAGGTCGGTGCGGAGCGCCTCGGGCTGCGGCCCGCCCTTCGACATGAGAATGCGCAGCTCGTCGCCCTCGCGGATGAGCACCGACGCGCTGCTGTATTCGATGACGTCGTGCAGCTGCGTGAGGATGAGCTCGAGCAGCGCATCGAGGTCGAGCGTCGAGCCCACGCTCTGGCTGACGCGAAGCAGCGTCGAAAGCTCCCGCGTGCGCTCCTCGACGCGCTCTTCGAGCAGCTCGTAGGCGCGCACCTCCTCGGTGATATCGCGGACGATGGCGAAGTGGTGCACGCGGCCGCCAAATTCGAGCGTCGAACCGCTGACCGCCATCGGGAACGTCGAGCCATCCTTGCGTTTGCCCGTGGTGACGCCGTTGTAGGGGCGGTCCTGCTCCATGGCCTCTGCGTAGCGGTCGAAAAAGGCGTGATCCGAGTCATCGACGATGCGCCGCGGGTCGAGGCGGTCGAGCTCGCCCGGTTCGTAGCCGAACATCCGGTAGGCTGCCGGGTTCGCGAGCGCGATGCCGCGGATGTGCGGGTCGTTGATGATGACGCCGTCGGTCGTCGCTTCGAAGATGCCCCGGAAGCGCGCGCCGCTCGCTTCCAGCTCCTGGCGGCTCGACTGGAGCTGCTCCGTCATGCGGTTGAACGACCGCGCCAGCAGCCCCAGCTCGTCGTCGGTGCGGACGGGGATCTTGGTCTCGAGGTCGCCGCGGGCCACGGCATCGGTGCCGGCGACCAGTGCTTCGATCGGCCGGATGAGCACGCGCCGGTTCAGCCACGCGGTCACGAACAGGGTCGCCACGAAGAGCGCGACCATCGTGAGCAGCGTCGCGCCGATGGTGCGGTTGCCCTCGCTTTCGATGCTCGAGGTCACGTCGTTCGCGGCGGCCGTCACCTCATCGACCGGCGCCACGACCGCCAGGCTGCCGCCCGGGCCGGCCACCGGCGCGTAGCTGATGAACACCTCGCGGCCGTCGAGCACGATGCGGTCGGTGCCCGAAAGGCCCTGGCGCATGTTCTCGATCGTGGCGCGAAGCTGCCCGTTTTCGTCGCGGGCGAGCGCCGCGTTGATCGGCGCTGCGGACTTGCTCGGCAGGATCGAGCCGCTCGAATCGACGTAGAACCCGAAGCCCGAAGCCCCAACCGTGATGAGGTCGACCTGGTCGATGAGCCGCGCAAGCGACAGGTCCACGCCGATGACGCCGCGGAACTCATCGCCGATGTAAACGGGGGTGATGGCCGTCAGCAGCAGGTCCTGGCCTGCGGGGTTCCTGTACGGCGCCGTCCAGACCGTCGAGCGCGCGGGGTCGTTCTCCGGCGTGCCGAGCTGGTAGCGCTGGTCGGCGAGGATGTCGAAGCCGGGGTCGAGCCGGTCCTGCATGCCGACCACCGGGAAGTAGCGGAGGAGGCCGCTCGGCCCGATGTAGTAGATAGCGACCGCCTCGAAGTTCTCCTCGCGAATGAGCCCCTGGCTGTTCACGAGCGTCCGGAAGAGCGTGTCGAGCGGCGACGACAGCGCGAGGTCCTCGGCGGCCTGGCCGGTCAGGGGCAGCGGCCCGCGGTACCAGATGTCCGTGGGGCGCCCTACCGTCGGGTCGAACACGACCGGCCCGCGCACCGCGAGCCGCGCCGGGTCGGTCTCCGGAGCCTGCGGCACGAACTGCGCGTCGGAGAGGAACCGGGCGGCCGTGAGCCCGAGCTCAGCCGTGGCGTTGAGCTGCAATTCGCCAACGGTCGACTGGACATCCGAGATAACCGACAGGGTCTCCTGGCTCTGCTCTTCCAGGCCCGCACGGCTCGTTTCGGTCGCATTCTCCTGCGTGCGATGGAGCCCGAGGAGCAGCAGCGCGGCCGTCGCCAGCCCGACCACCACCAGCAGCCCGAGGAGGCCGAGATTCAGTTTGGCGCGCAGCGAAAGGGCGCGAAGGCGGTTCACAGGAGTGACACCAGCGTTGGAGTTAGCGCTCGCTGAGCTGCTCGGCGGGCACGAGGCCGACGCGCACCGCATGGAGCGCGGCCTGTGTGCGGCTCTGCACTCCGAGCTTACTGAGGATGTTGCTCACGTGGGTTTTCACGGTCTTTTCGCCGATCTGGAGGTCCCGTGCGATCTCCTTGTTCGCCCGGCCCTTCGCGAGCAGCACGAGCACCTCCTGCTCGCGCTCGGTCAGGGGCTCCGGGGCTTCGGGCTGGCGCATTTCGCGCATGAGCCGCGCGGCGGCCTGCGGCGAAAGCTGCACCTGCCCCTGCGCCGCCGCCTTGATCGCGCGGCGCAGCTCTTCGTCCTGGGTGTCCTTCAGCAGGTAGCCGATGGCGCCCGCGCGCACGGCCCCGACGACCGACGCATCTTCGAGCACGCTGGTGAGCGCGATGACCTCGATGTCGGGCATCTCGCGGCGGATCTGCCCGATCGCGGTGATCCCGTCCATCACGGGCATCAGCAGGTCCATGAGCACCACATCGGGCGAAAGTTCCCGTGCCATCCGCACGGCTTCTTCGCCATTCGTGGCTTCGCCCACAACCTCGAGCTCGTCGTCGAGGCCAAGGAACATCTTCAGCCCCTGCCGCACGACGCTGTGGTCGTCGGCGAGGAGGATGCGGATTGTCATGGAGGTCTCCCAGGCAGCGGCGGGGTGGCCACGCGGCCTCCCGACCAGTCTATATCAAGGACGTATCCCTCCGCCGGAACGTGAAGGACGGAAGGCAGAGCGCGCGCTGGCGGTGGGCGGAGCCGCGGTTCGGCCCAAAGGCCGAGGTCCGGCCACGGCGGTCGTGGGATTCGCCCGCGCGGCAACGCTGGCAGGCTGGGATCACAGGGCCGGACCCGCCCCGGCCACCAACGGAGGACCAACGAAATGTCGAATTCGCTCGCCCGCCGGCCACAGGGCCACCAGCCGGGGATCATCCAGTTCCCGGTGGGCCGCCGCGCGCGGGCTTCGCACCCGGGCACAGGGCCCGCCGCGGTGCTTTCCTTTCCCTCGCCGAGCGCCTCACTCCGCCGAAAGGCGGAGGCCAATCCGGACCCAAGGCTGGACGAATTGGATCCCCTGCCAAAGGTACAAATGGATCCGGAGGGGAGCATGATCCGCGTGCTGCTCGTGGACGATGAAGCTGCGGTACGCCGCGGGCTGTGCATGCAGCTCGCCCTCGAGCCCGACCTCCAGGTGATCGGCGAAGCCGGCGACGGCTGGGGCGCCATCGAACTCGCGAAGCGCCTCCACCCCGATGTCGTCGTGATGGATATCCGTATGCGCGGCCTCGACGGCCTGAGCACGGTCGCCCGCCTGAGCGAGCTCGAGCCCGAGCTCCCCGTTGTCATGCTGACCCTCCAGGACGACTGCAAGACCCGCGCGGCGGCGGAAGCGGCCGGCTGCCGCGGCTTCGTGGGCAAGCACGAATCGTTCGAAACGCTCCTGGCGACCATCCGCGCGGTCGTCTCGCCCGAACCCCCGGCGGGTAGCTCCGCCGCCTGACAGACGTCTCCCGGCTCCCCCGCGGGACTGCTACCCAACACGAAGCCCTCCGTCCCCTCCGGAGGGCTTCGCGGCGCCTAAGGGAAAGCCCGCACCGTTGCCCGCTGCTTCTGCAGGACCTCCGCCCACGTGCCGAACA
>JBLNCO010000269.1:0-7667 GCA_050260715.1 Hyphomicrobiales bacterium
AGGACATTCGTGTCAATCCCGCGTTCGCTGCCATGCTTGGCATCGCACCCACCACCAACGCCTCGAAGCACGGGCAGGCTGGTGCGCGGCTCCCGTTCCGCATCACCCGCGCGGGGTCGGAAGTGCCTTCGCCGGAGCTTCCCATGCAGCGCGCCGCCCGCACAGGCGAGACGCTGGTCAACGAGGAGTTCACCGTCGAGTTTCCCGCCGGGCGTCCGCCGCTGCGCCTGCTCGAATTCGCCGCGCCGCTCCTCGACGAGGACGGCCAGCCGCGCGGCGCGGTCGGCGCGTTCGTCGACATAACCGAGCGCCGCCGGACCGAGGAGGCTGAGCGCTTCCTCGCCGATGTCGGCCGTGCGCTCAGCGAGTCGCTCGACTACGACGCCACCATCCAGCGGCTCGCGCGCGTCAGTTGCGAAGCCCTCGCCGACTACTGCCTGGTCGATGTGCTCGCCAGCGACGGCGCCATCCAGCGGAAGGCCGCCGCCGGCGCCACCAGGGAGCTCGACGAGCTCGCGCAGGGCCTGCTCCCCTACCCGCCCGACACGTCCGGCCGCAACCCGATCGTGTCGGTGATGGTAACCGGCGTTCCGCGCGTGGGCCCGGCGCCGCCACAGCAGGTGGAGGACCGGGTCGCGCAGGACGAGACGCACCGCCGCATCATCCGCGCGATCGGCGCGCGAACGTGGCTCTGCGTGCCGCTCATCGCCCATGGCACCACCATCGGCGCCCTCACCTTCGGCTCCCGCTCGGAGAACCGTTACGGCGACTTCGAGCTGGCCGTCGCCCAGCAGGTGGCCGACCGCGCGGCGATCGCCATCTCCAACGCCACCCTCTACCAGGAATCGAAGCGCGCCGCCGACGACCTGCGCCGCGCAAGCGCCGTCAAAGACGAATTCCTCGGGATGATGTCCCACGAGCTGCGGACGCCCCTCACGGGCATCCTCGGGAACGCGCAGATCCTGCGCCGCCACGGCGACCGCATCCCCGCCAGCTTCCGCGATAGCGCCATCGCCGACATCGAACACGAAGCAGACCGCCTGAAGCGGCTCGTCGAGAACATGCTGGTGCTCGCGCAGGTGGAGGCGGAACACGACATCATCCCCGAGCCGGTGCTGCTCCAGCGGCTCGCGCTCGACGTGGTCGAAGAGCACCGGCGGCGGCATCCGTGGCGGCACGTCAACTGCGTGGTCGATTCGGGCCTCCTGCCCGTGCGTGCAGCGCCGGTCTACGTCGAACAGGTGCTCCGCAACCTCATCAGCAATGCCGAGAAGTACAGCGAGAACGATGAGAAAATCGAAGTCCAGGTCTTGAGCATGGGCGACTCCGTTGGTGCGATCGTGCTCGACCGTGGAGTTGGCGTGCCGGGCGAAGAGCTCGAAATGCTGTTCCGGCCCTTCTTCCGGTCCGATTCGACCGCCCACACGGCTTCTGGGGCCGGCCTTGGCCTGGCGGTGTGCAAGCGGCTCATCGAAGTACAGTCTGGCCGGATCTGGGCCGCCCCTCGCCAGGATGGAGGCATGGAGTTCGGCTTCAGCCTTCCCGTGCAGAAGGAGTGATCATGGAAGGTCAAACGCTCGTTCTGGTCGTCGACGATGAGCCCAGCGTCCTCCGGCTCGTCGAGCTCGAACTCATGGTGCAGGGCTTCAAGGTCGTCTCCGCACGCGATGGCGAAGAGGCGCTCCAGGTCATCGAAAATCACCGCCCCGACGTGGCCGTCGTCGATGTCGTCATGCCCCGCATGTCCGGGCTCGAACTCATGAGCCGCCTCAAGGAAAAGCTGGCCATCCCTGTCATCCTTCTCACGGCCAAGACCAGCGCCCAGGACAAGGTCCGCGGCCTCGAAATGGGCGCCGACGACTACATCGAAAAGCCCTTCGTGCCCGAAGACCTGAGCGACCGCGTGCAGGCGGTCGTCCGCCGCGCGAAGACCGGCCAGAACCCCTCGGTCATCAGTGCCCACGGCGTCGACATCGACCTCAAGCGCCGCCTGGTGAGCCGCCAGGGGAACCTCGTGCCGCTCTCCCGCACCGAATGGATGCTCCTCCACCACCTCGCATCGCAGCAGGGCGAGACCGTCCCGAACGGGGAGATCCTGTCCGCTGTCTGGGGGCAGGACTACCAGGACGACGTGCAGTTCCTCCGCGCCTGGGTTGCGCGCCTCGTCGAGAAGATCGAGCCGAACCCGGCCGAACCGCAGCTCATCCAGAACATCAATGGCGAGGGCTACCGCTTCGCCGTCGGAGAAGAGGCCGCAGCGGCCCGCTGAGCTCCTCTAACGCGGGAGCACCGGTTCGCCGTTCGCGCACGTCATCGCGAACAGCGTCTCGTCGACCTGCCGCAACGCCGACTCGGGCAGCGGCGCATAGAGCAGCTCGCGCGCCGTATCGAGCGCGGTGGGGTCGTGGTACGACCACCAGATGGTGTGCGTGAGCACGCGCGCCTTTTCGCAGTTTCCCGGGCTGCCATCGACCAGGAGGAACGTGAACGATGAGATCGGGTAGCCGTTGGGCGCCGGCGTATCGGTAATCGAGACGCGAAAGTCCGGCGGCAGGTCGACGCCCTCGGCCGCCGCGGCGACGGTCTCGAGCGTCGGCCGCAGGAATGCGCCCGAGCGGTTCGCCACCTCGGCGAAGGGCAGGCCTGCGCTGGCGGCGTAGTTCAGCTCCAGGTACCCGATGGCTCCCGGCGTCTGCCGGACGAGCTGCGTCACGCCCTCGTTCCCTTTGCCCCCCAGGCCCACGGGCCACGCCGGGTTCTTCGAACGCCCGACGCGCTGCGCCCATTCGGTGCTGGTCTTGCTCAGCCAGTCGGTGAAGACGAACGACGTGCCCGACCCGTCGGAGCGGCTCACGACGGAGATGGGCTCGCCGGGCAACGGCGCGCCGGGGTTCAGGGCGGCGACCGCCGGGTCGTCCCAGCGGGTGATCTCGCCGAGGTAGATTCGCGAAACGACGTCGCCGTTCAGCCGTAGCGGCGCATCGAGCTCGGGAAGGTTGTACGCCAGCACCACCGCCCCGATGACGGTCGGGAGGTGCTGGACATCGGGCGCGCGTGCCATGTCTTCGTCGCTCATCGGTGCGTCCGTGGCTCCGAAGTCGACGACCCCTTCGATGAACTGCTGGATCCCCGCGCCGGAGCCGAGCGACTGGTAGTTGATCTTCACGCCGGAGGCCACGTCCTGGTGGTACTGCTCGAACCAGGCCTGGTAGAGCATCGCGGGGAAGCTCGCCCCCGCGCCGAGGAACTGCCCCCGGTCATCGCGGAACGCCTCCGTGCTCAGCGTGCCGTCGTCCGAACTGCTGTAGCCGAGGGTGCACGCGGGCAGCGTGAGCGCGAGCGCCAGGACCAGGAGCATGCGTCGGGCCACGACCTGAGCGTGCGGTGAGGGCGGAGTAAGGACAAGCGCTCGCGTACGAGGCGGGCACCGCCAGCCGCGATGCCCGCCCGGTGGACGCTGCTACTTCGCGGCGGCCGGCGGAATCAGGTGGTACACCTCGAGCGCGATGCCGTCGGGGTCCTTGAAGGTCATCCCGGTCCCGAACGGCGGCTGCTCGACCGGCGGCTCGTGCTCGATGCCGGCCTCGTCGAGGTGCCGCGCCCAGGCATCGACGGCTGCCCGGTCGGGTACGCCGATCGAGAAGTGGTCGAGGCCGGTGAGGCGCGGGTTGAACTGCCCGGGGTCGACGGCGTCGTGCCGCGTGAGCCCGATGAGCAGGCCGCTTGACGGCTCGGCGAGGTAGGCGACCTCGAACCCTTCGGTATCGTTTCGGCCGCGGAAGAGCGTCGCGAGGCCGAACGCCTTCTCGTAGAAGGGGATGCTGCGGTCCAGGTCCGAGACGGTCAGCGAAACGTGGGAAACGCCGGTAGTGGGTGGCATTTCGTTCCTCCTGTATAACCTGGGAGAAAGATACGTAGCATACGTATGCAAATCCCAGAGCCACTTTCGGCCAGGAGCATGGTTCCAGTTCGGGGCGGGGTGATTTTTCGGGATTCCGGAAAGCCTCACCCGCTGAGCGATCGCCGCGCGCGATTCACCCAGCCAGGCTCGCTTCGATGGCCGACAGCAACTCCGGTGGTCAGTTCCGGCCGGTGCTTACGCCGCCCGGCGCGCCGCCGGCCACTCCCGGAGCATCGCTTCCGCTTCCGCCGCACCCAACGGCTTCGCGAAGTAGAACCCCTGGCCCAGCTCGCACTGCAGTTCGCGCAACCGGCCGAACTGGTCCGGCCGTTCGATGCCCTCGGCGACCACGCTGATACCCAGCGTCTTGCCCAGCTCGATGATCACCCGCGCGAGCTCTTGCTCCGGCGCCACCACGCCGATGTCGCCCACGAACGACCGGTCGATCTTCAGCAGGTCCACCGGGAACTCGCGCAGGTACGTCAGCGACGAGTACCCGGTCGCAAAATCGTCGACCGCGAGCCGCACGCCGAGCGCCTTCAGCGCCTCCAGCCGCTCCCGCATGAGCTCGGGGTCGCGCACCATCACCGATTCGGTCATCTCCAGGACGAGCCGCGGTGGCAGGAGGCCGCTCCGGTTGAGGGCGTCCCGCACCTCGTCGATGAACTCGGGCTGCTGCAACTGCTTCACCGAGACGTTCACGCTCATCGTCCAGTTCTCGCAGATGGGGAAGCTCCGGATCCATTCCGCCGCCTGGCGGCACGCCTCGCGCAGCACCCACCGCCCGAGCGGAACGATCGTGCCCGTCTCTTCGGCCAGCGGGACGAACTCGCCCGGGCCGAGCAGCCCGCGCCGCGGGTGCTGCCAGCGCACGAGCGCCTCCACGCCCGCCGGCTGGCCATCGCCCAACGTCACCATCGGCTGGTAATGGAGCACGAACTCCTCGCGGTCGATCCCTGCGCGCAGGTCGTTCAGGAGCTCGTGGCGGTCCATCGTAGAACTCAGCATCTCGGGTTCGAACACGCGGAAGCAGCCCTTCCCCTCCGCCTTCGCCCGGTACATCGCGAGGTCGGCCTGGCGCAGGAGCACGTCGCAATCCCGCGCGGCACCGTCGCCGATGGCGATGCCGACGCTGGCGCGCACCGTTACCTGCGAATCGCCCAGGAGCAGCGGCCGTTGCACGGAGTTCAGGATGCGCCCGGCCATCGCCGACGCCGCTTCCGGCGATACCAGCTCGCTGACGAGGATGGCGAACTCGTCGCCTCCCAGCCGCGCCACCGTGTCGCCAGGCCGAACGCAGGCGCGGATGCGCCGACCGACTTCGGCCAGCAGCCGGTCGCCGTTCGCGTGCCCGAGCGTGTCGTTCACTTCCTTGAAGTTGTCGAGGTCGAGGAACAGCACGGCCACGGGCGACCCGGCCTCGGCATCGTGCAGGCGCTCGTCGAGGCGCTCGCCGAAGCCCCGGCGATTCACGAGCCCGCTCAGGGGGTCGCGCAGCGCCTGGTCGAGCAGGCGCTGTTCGAGCCGCTTTCGTTCGCTCACGTCGCGCATGTTCAGCACGATGCCACCGATCGCCGGGTTATCTCGCTGGTCCGTGCCGATGAACTCGATCTCCCGCCACGAGCCGTCGCGGTGCCGCACGGTGATCTCCGTCGCGGCGGTCCGGTTGCCGCCCGGTTCCCATGCGTTCAGCGCGGTGATCGCGCGCTCCACATCGTCTTCGTGCACGAAATCCGTGAGCAGCCGCCCTTCCACATCGCTCGGCGAAAAGCCAAGCACCTGCGCGATCGAAGGGCTCTGGTAGGTCACCCGCCCGTCCGGCCCCACGACCGTGATGAGGTCCGACGCATTCTGCACAAGCGACCGGAAGCGTTCTTCGCGCCTCCGCAGCTCCTCGCGCGAGGCTTCGAGCTCGCCGAACAGCTGGAGCGCCTTAATGACCGTCGCGGTCTGGCTCACCAGCGCCTTCAGGAAGTCGACATCGGCGTCCCAGTTGCGCGGGCCAATCGAGCTGAACGCCACCTGGCCGAGCGCGTGCCCCTGGAAGGCGATGGGGAACAGGGCCACCGACGAGATGTGCGCCCGCTGCCAGAACCGCTGGAGCCAGGGCAACGTTTCGGCCATCGGGCCCATGGCCGGGTCGTTTTCCAGCCGTTCGGCCTGCGTGTCGCGGATGAGGATGCAGCCATCCGTCTTCGTCAGTTCGACGCCGAGCCGCGTATCGTACGCCGCTGCGCCGCGCGGCCGGCCCTGGAACTCCGCAGCCTGGCTCGATTTCCAGTGCCGCGTGATGTTCGTCGCGCGATCGATGATTTCGGAGGCGGTGCTGTTATAGATGGCGAAGTTCACCCAGTCGATGCCCGAGGCCTTTGCCAGCGTGGTCGCGAGCGATGCGAGGACATCCTCCGAGCTGCGCGCCCGCGTGAACACGTCCGCAACGTTCGCGAGCGATTCGAGCTGCTGGCGTTGCCGGGCGCGGCGGTCGGTATCGACCACGTTCCGCACGAGCGAGGCGAGGCTCGGCATAGTCGCCCCGATGAACTGCACCTGCTCGTCGCTCATTCCGCAGTCCCACGGCCCCGAGAGGATCAGCATCTCCGACTTCGACTCGTCGCCCTGGAGTAACGCCGCGGCGTGGGTCGCGCGAGCGCCGGCGGTCAACGGCCTCCCACCGCTCACGAGCCGATCGTGGACGTCGAACACCCCGGTGGCGGCGTCGCCCTGCGTAACCAGCTGCCGCCAGACCAGCCAGTAGCCCTTCTGCTTGATCTCGTACTGGTCGGGCGGGCAGTCGGAGCCCACGCGGATGAAGTGCGGATCGCCAGCGCGGATGACGTACGCGTCGGACGCGCCCAGCGCGCCGCGGATCACCTGACAGGCGGCCAGCACATCCGCCGTCGTGGGGTCGCTGCGCGTGCAGATGTTTGCGAGGTTCTGAAGGTGGCGCAGCACGATCGCGCTCCGAGTGAGGTTCGTTTCTGGTAGACGGCCTGTATACCAACAATCGGCATCGTCATTCGTTCGCTTGACCCATACGAGTCCCCGTTCCCGCGAATTTCGCGTCGAGCCGGCTCGGATGACCCGCCGTGCACGCGCCGCGCGGGTTCTGTGTACCCTTCGCCCATGACCGAGCTCGTCCACATCGAAGCCGCCCGCGGTGTCGCGACCATCACTCTCGATTCGCCAGCCAACCGGAACGCCCTCTCCCGTCAGCTCACCGCCGAGCTCGCCGCACGCCTGCAGGCGGCGCTCGACGACCCGGCCGTACGGATCATCGTCCTCACCGGCTCCGGCACGGTCTTTTGCAGTGGGGCCGACCTGAAGGAGCAGCGCGAAGCGAACGCTGCGGGCGGGGCGGGCAGCGGGCCCTCGGGGCTCCCGGCCATCCTGACCGCCATGTGGCATTCGCCGAAGCCAGTGATCGGCCGCATCAACGGCGTGGCCCGCGCTGGCGGACTGGGACTTGTCGCCGCGTGCGACATCGCCGTCGCCGCCGACACGGCAACCTTCGCGCTGAGCGAGGTTCGCATCGGCGTGATCCCTGCCGTCATCTCCGTGGTGCTCCTGCCGAAGCTCAACCCGGCGCGCGCCATGGAGCTCTTCATCGGCGGCGAACCGTTCTCCGCGGCCGACGCGGTCAGCTACGGCCTGCTGAACGCCGCCGTCCCTACCGACGAGCTGGATGCGGCCGTCGATCGCTACGTAACGATGCTGCGCAAGGGCGCCCCGAACGCCGTCGCCGGCGCCAAGCGGCTCGTCCGCGAAG
>JBLNCO010000270.1:0-7188 GCA_050260715.1 Hyphomicrobiales bacterium
CTCGTCACGTCGCCGATGTGCTGGGTTGCTGCCGCGGTCGCCTCTGCGTGCGTCAGTCCCTCGGCCATCAGCGCGTTCGTCAGCTCCGTGTGGAACTCGACGAGCGCCTGCGGATCCTGAAGTGCGGAGTACAGCTCTGCCGCCTGGCGAAGACCGTCCGGGTCGAGCCCAACTTCGTCAGCGAGCTGACGGAAGGGCGCGGCCTCCTGCATCTTGCGGGTGTAGTCCGCCTGCATGGAGGTGTAGAACGGCCTCAGCTCCGGCGGGAGCGAGTTCGGGTCGAGCTTCGTGAAAGAGTCCCCAGCGGGGGTTGTTCCTTCGGTCGTCTGCTGCGTACCCTCGGGAGTGGTCGTCGGGGTTGTTCCCGGCTCGGCCACCTCGATGCTGTCGCCACCCGCTGAGGACGCCGGGGCCATCTCCTTGATGGCCTCCATCGCCTTCGCGTGGCCCGCATCGAGCAGGCTCATACCGCCGAGAGTCCCCTCTGCACCTTCGGACAGTGGAGTCTCCTATTCGTGTCGGGGGGCCGGGAGTGCCGGACGCCACTCAGCGTCCTCGGCTTGTTCCGCAAGCCCCGATTCGACTAGCTCTGCCTGACGGACGCGCCCTGACTCGATGGCCCCCGTGAGGAGACCTCCGAGCAGCTCGCGGGCTTCATCCGCGCTCGGCAGGTGATGAACGTGATCGACCTGGTGCTTGGTCACCGGGCCTTCGACGCGCGTGATCTTGTCGTCGAGCACGCCGACCACGGTCACAAGGGCAGCGCCCTTGAACTCGCGGCCGTCGATCTGACGCTCGATCTCCAGGAGCGCCTTGTGGCGCACCCTCCTCGCGTCTTCGAGGAAGTCGCCCTTCGCGGCCTCGACGGCCTCGACGGAGGGCGGGTTGGTCTCGAACTCCTTCTTCCAGCGTCGGACGGTGTTCTCGGGAACGCCCGTGTCGCGCGCGGTGCGCTTCACGTTGCCGTCGTTCGCCAGGAGCGCCGTGTAGACAGTGGCCTTGTCGGCCTCGCTGTAGGGGCTTTTCCCGGCCATGCGGGGCTACCCCTTCTTCGGCGAGGCCGACTTCGGCTGCTGCTTCCCGAGCTGTGTGGTGCGCTTCTGCACCAGCGCGATGTCCGCGGCCGTCTTGGCCTGCTGCGACTGATGCTGCTCCTCCGCATGCTGCATCGCCTGGATCCGTTCGAGGTCATCGAGCGGGTCGTTCGCGCTGCCGTGCGCCTGGGGCTTGGACAGGTCGTCCGTCACCCAGGTGTCCAGCGGCGGCTGGCTCAGGTTCTGCGGGTTCGCCTCGGGCACGCCCGAGTGCTGGAGCACCTCGGACGCCGTCACCGGGTCGATGGTGCCCTTCAGTTGCAGCGTCGTCCGGACAGCCTGCGGGTCAGGCCGCGCCGGGAGCGACATCATCGTCTGGAGTGTGAGGTTGTAGTGCGTGATGTGCCGTCCCTGAACGTCAGGCGGCAGCGACTCGAACTCGACGCTCTTCATGTAGAGCGCGTGCGTGTCGAGGTGCGTCTGGTAGTTCTCGAACGGCAGAGGCTTCAGCCCCGCGTTCATCAGGATCTGCTGCGGGTCGACGCCCGGCTGGAGCGGCTGACCCGAGTCGGGGTCAACGCCCTGCTGGAGCGCGGCCATCGCCTGCTGCATCGCCTGCGGGTTGACGGGCTGGCCCTTGTTGATCTTGTCGATCTCGCGGTACGCCTGCTCCTCGTCCGCGGCGAACATCGCCGAGATGCCCTTCAGGTCAGCGATGTCGAGGTGCTTCCACGCCTGGTCGGTGCGGAGGACACCCATGCCGACGAGCTGCTCCACACGAGCGATGCGACCCGCCCGCGTCCGCGGCAGACCGGAGCCCGCCTCGGCGTGGAACGAGAAGCCGCCCTCGATGTCGGAGCCGAGGAACCGCTTCGCCTTCGTGACGCCGCCGGGGCCGATGATCTGCACCATGCGCGGCTCGGTGTAGAAGTGCCGCGCGAAGGCCGCCATGATGTCGCCCGCCTTCGCGAGCGAGTCCTCCATGGCCTGGATCACCGGAGCGATCTGGTCGACCGCCGCCTCCTGGAGGAGGTCGATGGCGATTCCCGCCTCGACGTTCGGCGGCACGTCTCCACGCGAGATCGCCTGGAGGTTGAACAGCCGGTCGAGGCGCGACTGGATGTCACGCAGGTGCTCGAAGACGTAGGCCGGGATCGAGGGCATCTCCCGCCACTGCGGGATCGCCCCGCCGACGGGCATGAACTCGATGATCGCGCCCGGCTCGTCCGTGATCCGCTGGGCCAGCGAGCCCTGGGGTGCCAGGATCTGCGGCTTCAGCGTCAGGTTCTTGTGCATGACGATCTGCGAGATCGTCCGGTTCAGCTCCTTCTGAAGCGGGCGCGCGTGCGTGACGAGCGCCTCGTTCGTCTGGGAGCCCGGCACACGAGGGCCGGGAAACTCGACGATGGGCAGGTCGACGATGGGGTACGGCCACGGGCCGTCGTAGAGGATCTCGTCGGGGTCGTCGATGAAGACGACGTACCGCCCCTTCGGCATGATCGGCGAGGGAGCGAAGTAGCCGATGTAGACCTCGCGGACGTTCTTGTCCGGGCCGCTCGACGAGTCCTGCGTGGTGATCGTCCCCGCGCCGACGTTCGCGAAGCTGGTCGCGGTGGTGGAGGCGTTCGCCTTCACGTCCTTGCCGAACCGCATCTTCACTTCGTCCGGCGTCATCGGGTGCTTGCACACGATGGCCTTGGACTCGTAGACGCTCGTCGCGCCGTCGAGGATGAAGAGCGAGTCGGGTGGGATCACGTCAACGCGGATCTCGCCCATGTAGACCGTCTTCTCGAACTGCTTCGGATCCTTGCCCTCGGACTGAAGCTCGTCGCGGAAGATGTCCGCGAGCTGCGTGTCGAGGATCGGCTGGCCGTCGGGGCCGACCATGAAGGTCATGGGCTTGCCCGCGAACGGATCCCAGGTGATCTTCCAGTAGCCCGACGAGCCGAGGATCGACCAGAGGAGCGCCTCCTGGAGCTTCGCCTTCAGGCTCAGCTCGCGCCACCAGTGCTCGAAGAGCTGCTCGGCCATCTGCGCCGCGCGGATGTCGCGCTCGGCCCCCGTCTCCGGGGTCGCGCTGATGACCGGCTTGGTCTTCGTCATCATCGCGAGCAGGCCCTGCACGCCCGGCAGGATCTGGTTCGAGGTCAGCCGCACGCGGTAGCGCGGGCCGTCACCGACATCCGGCGACGGGATGTCCATCACCATGCCGGTGAAGCGGTTGAACCAGACCCACTGCTGGCCGCGGTAGAAGGCCATGTTCAGCTTCCAGTCCCGCTCCTGCTTGATGCGGGAGGTCTGAACCTGCTTCACCTTCTGGACGAGCGACTTCGCGTCGGACAGTGACGAGAGGCTCGACAGGTCGGGCGCGTTGCCCGACGACTGCGTGTCAGCCAGAGCGCCCTCCTTCAGTCGTTACAGGTCGGCCGAGCCGTAGCCCAGGCCGTCGAGGATTTCCGGGAGATGCACGTTCGACAGGCCGAGTTCCGTCGCGATTCGCTCTGCTTCCTCGCGCTCACTCAGCCATCCGCCGTCTGAGATCTCGTGCTCGACAGGTGGCAGTTCCGACGGGTTGATCGCCGCGGGTAGTGACGGCCTCCCGAGCTGTGCCCGGAGCCAGTCGATCTCCGCGACGAGGATCCGGATCTGCCGGTCGCGCTCTTCGAGCAGGCGCTCCCACAGAGCGTCTCTACTCGGCCTGCGCCGGAGCACGCTTGACCTTCTTCGCCAGCTCAGCTCGCACAGTCTCGGCGACCACATCGGCCACCTCGTCTGCGGCGACAACGCGCACGGTCTGCTCGCGCGCTGCGGCCAGCTCGCTCTCGGCGATCTCGGCGCGCATCAGCGCGGCATCACGCTCGTTCTCGACGAGCTGCTTGATCTCGCCGTCGACCATGCCCATCGCAGCGCCCATCTCGCGGGCACACGGCTCGCAGATGTACTTGCGGACGGAGTCGTGAACCTGCGGGCCGCCAGGGCGCGCGTTGCGATGCGTGTCGATGACGCGGTACTCCTCCTGCTGGGGCGACTGGTCGCAGATCCAGCAAGTGCCGGGCGGGAGCAGCGGCCGAACGCCGTGCTCGGTGCCCTTCCCGAAGATCAGGATCGTGGGCCTCCTTCGTGCGGACGGTTAGTAGAACTCGGACAGCTCGGGATCCCAGGGCGTGTTGCCCTTGATCCCGGCGTCGAGCTGCGCCAGATCGCGCTTCGCGGCCTCTTCGAGCGAGGATGCGGGGCGCAGATCAGCGAGGGGGTCGGACTTCGGCGCGCGGCTCGGGAGCAGAATGCCCGCGAGCCCGATGGCGATCTCGACCGCGTCGAGCATGTCGTCGCGGATCGCCTTCACCGTCGAGTCCCAGGACACCCACTGGTCGATGAAGTCGTGCATCGAGCGGTGGATGCGGATACGGCCCGCGCGGAAGAGCGGGGCCATCGCCATGATGCGCTCGATCTTCTTCGCCTTCGAGAAGATCGGCACGATGGGCGGCATCCCCGGCAGCCGCTGTAGCTGCTGGACGAGCGCCGCCTGGAAGGCGTTGGACTCGACGCCGATGAAGAGCGGCTGGTAGCGCAGCCACCACTCCTGCACCAGGTCGACCTGCTCGGGGAACGGGATGTGCCCGCGGAACGTCTTCAGGACGTATGCCTGCGAGTTGTCCTCGGTCACGCCGATGATCGCCATGGCGAAGTCGTCCGCGTCGTCGCGGATCGAGATGGCCGGGTCGACCGCCATGTACTTCTTCAGCGCGGTCTTCGGGTTCAGCCGGATGTCGTCCGGCGACTCCAGCGAGGTCTCTTCGCCGACCACGTAGTAGTGGAGCCAGTCGAGCTGAAGTTCCACGCCCGCGAAGGCGTCGAAGCTCGCCATGTACTCGCGCTTGAAGACGAACGGATGCGAGTTCTCGCGCTCGTAGTCCCACACCTCCTTGGGGAAGTGCGGGTTGTCGAGCGACGTGTACTCGACGCGGAACTGCGTCGCGTCCTTCTGGGCCTTGTCCGACCAGAACTCGTCGTACAGCCAGTTGCGGCCGAACGGGGTTGTGGTCGTGATGAGGATGCCGAGCTTGTCGCCGAGCGCCGGGCGCACAACGTCCCACGCCTCGCGATTCGGCAGCAGCGCCGCCTCGTCGATCCAGAGGATGTCGAGGCCCGCGCCGCGGAGGGACTGCGGGTCGTCCGCCGACCGGAACTCGATCATCGTCCCGTCGGGGAACTCGATGATCTTCTCGGTCTTGTTGAACTCGTAGTCGCGGCCCTTCTGGAGCCCGATCTTCCGGAGCACGCTCAGGAAGGTCAGGAGCGAGGCGCGCAGGTACTTCGTGTTCGTCGCGACGACGTAGATCCACAGCGGCTCGTCACTGTCGCGGCCGTGAACGTCGAGGTGGAACTGGCGCGGGTGGAGCGCGTAGAACGCGACCTCCCAGGCCGCCGATAGCGTCTTCCCGCCGCGCCGCCCTGCGACGAGGTGACGGAAGCGCGTGATGACCTGGCGGATGTCGGCGCGCGTCTCGCGCATCGCCTGCATGGCCGCGCCGTGGAACAGGATCTGGTAGGCGTGTGGCGCGTAGCCGTTCTGCGCGAACCAGAGGAACTTCACGGGGAAGGCGTCGACCGCCTTCACGACGTGAGGCTGGACGACCTCCATCCCCTGGCGGGAGTGGAAGCCGGGCAGGGGTTACCTCCTGGTGAGCCTTGTGCGGACGGGGAGCGGCGCTAGTACCGCTCGGAGGCCTCGTCGCGACCGCCGTCGGCGCGGTCTTCGGCCTTGTCGGCCTTCGAGCCCTTGCCGGGGCAGCCGAGACCGAACTTCGCGCAGACCGCCTTGCGGACGGCAGCCTCCTCGGGCTTACCGCTCGCGCGCGAGAGCGCGTCGACCGCATGCGCGCGGTCGGGAATCGGGTACGACCCCGGCCCCGGTGCCTTGGCCGGGAAGACGAAGGTCGATGCGGGCAGCGACTTGCGCTGCGCCATGGACAGCCGGGCCACCTACACCTCCTGGGGGTCGGGTCTTCGCGTGTTGTCGTTGGGGCAGGCGGGCCAGAAGTAGCGCAGGTGCGTGCCGCAGCTCGGACACTTCCAGTCGCGCGGCTTCTCCCGCTGCCGCTTCCATCCGGCGCGTGTGCCGCCGGTCACCTTGCCGATGTTCATGTGGTGGAGGTGCGCCGCGAAGTCGAGTTCGCAGCGCCTGTCGCGAGCCCCGCGAAGGGCCAGGCTGCCGCGCCGACCGCCCTGCGCCGTTGTCGACGCACGGATCCAGCTCAGCGACGTGCCGCGTGAGCTGAGACTCGGTGTGACTACGCCGCGTTTACCCTCGAAGGGCGAGCCGGGGTAACCCCCGACCACGGTTTCGCCGCGATGAGCCATCACTCACGCCTGCACCAGACCGAACGTTCACCGTCGGGCGCATGCAGCGCACCTCCAAAGCGGCTCGTGGGGCTCGAACCCACGACCTCGACGTTGGCAACGTCGTGCTCTACCCGCTGAGCTAGAGCCGCTGGATGGGGAGGCCCCCACCGTCCGCCGAAAGGGCCTCCCAGTTCTATAACCGTCGAAATCGCCGGTTTTGGAAACCCCGCGCGCGCGAGGCCAGCTTTCAAGCCATTTCCTGCGCGTGGGTATCGACGGCCTACCGCCTCGCTGGAGGCTCGGCGGGGCCGCGGTGGTCGTGGTGTGTCACGCGCGCGTTGTCCCAGTACGGCCAAAGGTTCACATAAGGGGCTGGGGTCTCTCCCAGAGACCCCGATTAGCCCCGTGTCCCTATATGGAGTTACTTATTACGCGCGTGCGCGCGCGAGGGACGGGGTTCGATCAGGCCCTCCGCGGCGGGGCACCATCGGAGCCCGGCGGGCGGGTCGTTGGAGCCCCCGATGGAGCCCCCTTCGGTGCCCCCTCGCTGCGCTCGGGCGGTGCCCAGGGATCTCGGCCCGAGAGGGCCAAGAGAGAGCGCCGGGGGGAAGCCTCGATCCCTGGCCGATTCGGCTCGTTTGCAGGGATTTCTTGGGCACTCGCATCCGATTCAGGCCCTTGCCAGCGCGCTCCGGTACCGGTCGAACGGGGGGCCAGGGGGGTCGCATATATGTCCGGGTGGTCGCCGGGGATGTTGCCACGGGGGACAACGGCGCGAGCTTTCGGCACCGGGATGTGATGCGTTGCC
>JBLNCO010000271.1:0-5517 GCA_050260715.1 Hyphomicrobiales bacterium
TGGTGCGCGGTACCGGTACCGGCTCGACGGCGAGGATTTCCCTGACCCCTGTTCGCGCTCGCAGCCCGAGGGCGTGCACGGACCCTCGGAAGTGGTGGACCCGCGAACCTTCGAATGGCACGACAGCGGCTGGACGCCCCCCGAGCGGGAGGAGCTCGTCATCTACGAGGCGCACATCGGGACGCTGACGCCCGGCGGGACGTTCGGTAGCGCAATCGGCGAGCTCCCCCGGCTGGCGGACCTGGGTATTACCGCGATCGAGCTGATGCCCGTTGCGTCGTTCCCGGGCCGCTGGAACTGGGGCTACGACGCGGTCGACATCTTCGCGCCCACGGCCGTGTACGGCCGGCCCGAGGGGCTGCGGCGGTTCGTGGACGCGGCACACCAGGCCGGCATCGCGGTCATCCTCGATGTGGTCTACAACCACCTGGGCCCTTCGGGGAACTACACCGGGCGCTACGCGCGGGAGTACCTGACGGCGCGCCACCAGACGCCCTGGGGCGATGCGCTGAACTTCGACGACCGCGGGTGCAAGGGAGTGCGCCGGTTCTTTCGCGAGAACCTGCTGCACTGGGTGCACGAATACCACATCGACGGCTTTCGCTTCGACGCGACGAACGCCATCAGCGACCAGTCGGACCACCACATCCTCGCCGAGCTGGCCGAATCAGTGCACCAGTACCCGCGCGCGGGCCACGTTCCTTACCTATTCGCAGAGACGGACGAGAACGACGTGCGCTACCTGCGCCCGCTCGCGGAGGGCGGCTACGGGTTCGATGGCGTGTGGGCGGACGATTTTCACCACGCGGTGCGGACGATCCTGACGCCCGGGCGCGAGGGGTACCTCGGCAGCTACTCGGGGCAGATCGACGAGCTGGCAGCCACGATCGAGCGCGGGTTCCTGTACGAAGGGCAGGTTGACCCGTATACGAACGGGCCGCGCGGGACCCCGGCGCGCGAACAGCCGTGGCGGCAGTTCGTGTACGCCATCCAGAACCACGACCAGATCGGAAACCAGGCGCTCGGGCTGCGGCTGGGGCAGATCGCCAGCCTTGGCGATACGCTGGCGGCCACAACGCTGCTCCTCCTGCTCCCGGCGACACCGCTCATCTTCCAGGGCCAGGAGTTCGCCGCCTCCACGCCTTTCCTCTATTTCACCGACCATGAGCCGGAGCTCGGGCGAAGCATCACCGAGGGACGCCGGAACGAGTTCGCGGCGTTCGGGGCGTTCAGCGACCCGGGAATGCGCGAAGAGATCCCCGACCCCCAGGCGGAGTCCACCTTCCAGAACTCGGTGCTGCGCGCGGAGGAGGCGAACTATGGCGCCGGGCGCATCACGCTCGCGTACCACCGGGAGCTGCTGCGGCTGCGGCGGGACGACCCCGTGCTCCGGGCGAGCCGGCGCGGGCGGCCGCCCATCCGGACGTGGTTCGCCGACCGCGCGCTGGTGGTGCAGGTCAGCGACGGTGCGGAAGGCCACCGGTGGATCGCCGTGAACTTCGGCGAAGAGACGCGCGTGCTAGTCGAGGGACCGGACCACGAGTGGGAAAGCGTGTTGTGTTCGAACGAGGCACGGTTCGGGGGGAGCGGCCACGTGCCGCGCATCAGCGGCGGCGCGCTGCTGATCCCCGCCCACTGCGGCGCCCTCATGCGGTGACGGGCGTCATCTCCCGGTCGAGCGTGTCGGCGAATTCGGCGATGGCATCGGCGTCGCCTTCGACGGTCATCTGCGCGAGCAACGCCTGGCGAGCCCCGTGGCGGGCGACGAGGAACTCGGCGAAGGCGCCGGCGGTGGCTTCGACCCGGACATCGGGTGCCAGGCGGTCGTCCACGCGCTCCTGCGACCAGCGTCCATCGGTGTAGGCGATGTCGTAGGCGCGCCCGCCGGTGAAGACCAGTCGCCAGCGGCGGTTGCCGGGAAGCTTCACGCGGCGGTTCACGAGGAAGCCGAACAGCATGCGCACCAGGGCGGCAGGCGTGACCGGCTCGCCGGGCTCCGGGGGCCGCATGACGTTGCGCATACCCCAGACGTTGAGCGCGCCGATCACCGGCGCGAGCTCCCGGCCGCGCGGGGTCAGCCGGTAGTACACCTCGCGGCGGCCCTCCTCGCTGTCGCGTTCGACGATGCCGGCCGCTTCGAGGTCGCGCAGCCGGTTCGTGAGCCACTTCGGCGTGATGCTGCCGAGCGTGCCCATGAGGTCGGTGAAGCGCATCGGGCCGCCGAGCAGATCGCGGACGATGAGGAGCGACCACTTCTCACCGATAACCTCGAGGGAGCGAGCGACGGGGCAGAAATTCTGGTAGGTCCGGGTGCGTGCCATCTTGACAGGGTTCAGTATCTCGAAGATAGTGCTCGAAGGGAAGTGAGTTTCTAGAAGAAACTATCTCCAAGACAGTTACCTCGAGGAGCACCGCCGGCATGCACACCGCCACCGCCCCCTCCGGGCCGCTCGCGCGCCTGCTCGGCGCCCCGGCCGCCCCCTCGAAGTGGATGACGATGCTCGCCGTTTGCGTGGGGCTCGGGATGCTGATGATCGACACGTTCGTCGTGAACGTCGCGTTCCCGGCGATCGGCGAGGACCTCGACGCGAGCCTGGGCCTGGCGGAGTGGACCGTTTCGGGCTACGTGCTCGCCCTCGGCGTGCTGCCGCTGGCAATGGGCCGCCTCGGCGACCTGTTCGGGCGGCGGCGGGTGTACCTGCTCGGGCTCATCGTGTTCATCACCTCCTCCGGCGCGTGCGGCCTCGCTCCGAACATCGAATCGCTGATCGCCTTCCGGGTCGTGCAGGGCGCCGGCGCGGCGGTGATGATGCCCGGCACGCTCTCGATCATCACGGCAGCATTCCCGCCGGAGCAGCGCGGGCTGGCCATCGGCGCGTGGGGCGGCGTGTCGGGGCTGGGGCTTATCGCCGGGCCGATCCTCGGCGGGGTACTGGTCGAAACCGGCGACTGGCGATGGATCTTCCTCGTGAACCTGCCGCTCGGGGTCGTCGCGCTGGCGCTCGGGCTGCGGTTCGTCGCCGAAACGCGCGACGAATCGGCGCCGCCGCAGGTCGACTGGATCGGCGTGGGGCTGCTCGCCGCCGGGCTCGGCGCGATTACCTTCGGGCTCACCCGCGCCAACGAGCAGGGCTGGACGTCGCCGTGGATGCTCGCCTGCTTCATCGCGGGACCGGCACTGGTGGTCGCGTTTGTGCTCTTCGAAGCGCGCGCCCGGTACCCGCTCGTGGACCTCTCGCTCTTTCGCTCGGGCACGTTCGTGATGGCGTGCGTCAGTGCGTTCCTGTTCTCGGCGGCGGTGTTCGGTTCGCAACCGTTCACGAGCCTGTTCATGCAGAACTACATGGGCATGTCGCCGATCGAAGGCGGCCTGGCGTTCATCCCGGCGACGGTGCTCGTGGCGGTGCTGATGCCCGTGAGCGGGATCATGGGCCAGCGGCTTGGCAGCCAGCTCCGGCTGATCGTTATCGCGGGCTCGCTGCTGGTTGGCGTGTCCTACATCGCGCTCTTGTGGGTCGACACCGACGCGCGGTACGTCGAGGACCTGCTGCCGGCATTCGTGCTGCGCGGGCTGGGCATCGGGCTGTTCATGAGCGCGACGTCGCTCGCGACGATGAGCGCCGTGCCGCTCGCGCGGGCCGGGCTGGCTTCGGGCACGCTCACGATGTTCCGGCAGCTGGGCACGGCCCTGGGCGTAGCGGTGCTCGGCGCGATCTTCCTGCATCACATCGACGCCACCGTGCCCGGCCAGCTCGAGGCGCAGGGCGTGCCGGCGGAGCAGGCGGCGCGTTTCGAAGCTGCCGCCGAGCACTTCGTGGCGGCCGGCGACGGCGAGGCCCACGAAACGGTTCGCGCCGAAATCGTCGACGGCTACGTGCTGCTGGCCGTGTACGGCATCGCTATCTCGGCGCTGGCGGCCGCGGCGGCGTTCTTCATCCGGCACTCGGCTCCCGCCGCGCGCGCCCAGGCCCCCTCCCGGCGCGCCGCGGCGGAGCCGGCCCTCGCTCCCGGCCCGGCGGCGCCCAGCTCCCCGATGAATCCCGATTACCAGTCCCCAGGAGGACCTTGATGAACGAACGGCTCGAATCGCTGCGAACCTTCATCGACCCCAATACCCCGAAGGCGCCGGTCGCGCGGCTCATCGGCCTCGAGGTGGTGGACGTCGAACCCGGCAAAGCCGTGATGGCGCTCGAAGCGAGCTCGCGCCACTGGAACCCGATGGGCACGCTCCACGGCGGCATCCTCGCCGACCTCGCCGACGCGGCGATGGGCATCGCCTACACCTCGACGCTCGAAGCGGACGAATCGTTCACGACGCTCGAGCTGAAGATCAACTTCCTGCGGCCGGTACGGCAGGCGCGGCTCACGGCGACAGCCCGGGTGGTGCAGCGCGGGCGATCCGTCGGACTGGCGGAATGCAACGTGGTCGACGAGGCAGGCCGGCTGGTGGCCCACGCGACCAGCACCTGCATGACGCTTCGCGGCCAGCAGGCGGAGGGCCGCCAGCTCGGTGACTGGCAGGCCGCCGAAGGCGCAGCCGCGGGCTAGCCCCCACACGGCCGGGGGAAGGCGGCACCCTTCCCCCGGCCAGCCCAACGACAATCCGCGGCGCAGCGTGACATCCGCCGACGCGGTTCGCATTCGCGTTCGCGTAAGCTGGTGGTCATGGCCACGAAGGCGGCGGTCCCCGAAGCACCAGTCCGGCCGGAACCGCGGGTGTTCCCCGGAGTCCCGGCGCCGGCCCTGCGGCCATTCATCGAGGGCCGGTACGGCGGCTACGTGGAGTCCGCGCGCGAAGCCTTCGCCCAGCGGCAGACCCCATTCGGCGGCGTACCCGTCGTCTTCAACCTCGGGCCGGACATCGAGGTCGCGCCGGCGCACGCCAGCGAGCTCGAATCGTTCGGGGCGTTCGTCGCCGGGATGCACACGTCGTACGCCACCACGGTTTCGAACCCGAAATCGAGCGGCATCCAGGTGAACTTCACGCCCGTCGGAGCGCACCTGCTGTTCGGCGGCCGGCCCATGCACGAACTCACGGACCGCATCGTGCCGCTCCCGGAGGTGTTTGGCCGCGAAAGCTGCGAACTGGTCGAGCGGCTGCAGGCGGCCCCGGACTGGGACGAGCGGTTCGCGCTGCTCGACGCGTTCCTGCTGCGGCGGCTGGGCAGAGCGCCCGACCCGCCGGAGCACACGGCATTCGCGTGGGCGCGGCTTCGCCGAACCAACGGGCAGATGCGCATCGGCGACCTCGCCGAAGAGCTCGGCTGCAGCCGCAAGCAGCTGCTCGCGCAGTTCCGGGACCACGTGGGCCTCGCGCCAAAGATGGCCGCCCGGGTCATGCGGTTCTCGCACGCGACGGAGCTCGCGCGCTCCAGCGCGGAGCCGAACTGGAGCGACATCGCCTTCGAGTGCGGCTACTACGACCAGGCGCACCTCATCCGGGAGTTCCGCGAGTTCGCCGGCTGTTCGCCGACCGAATACCTCCGCCTCTACGCCCGCTGACCGCCGCGGCACTTT
>JBLNCO010000272.1:0-6804 GCA_050260715.1 Hyphomicrobiales bacterium
TATGCTCGTTGTCCAGAAATACGGCGGCACCTCCGTCGCCGATGCTGAACGTATCCGCCATGTTGCTGGCCGCGTCGTCAAGCGCGTCCGCTCGGGCGACCAGGTGGTCGTCGTGGTTTCGGCGATGGGCAACACCACCGACGAGCTCATCGACCTCGCGCTCTCCATCACGCCCGACCCCGACCCGCGTGAGCTCGACATCCTGTTGTCCACGGGCGAGCAGATGTCCATCGCGCTCGTCGCGATGGCGCTGCGGGCGCTGGGGCAGGAGGCGGTGGGCCTGACGGGCCAGCAGGCCGGCATCTACACGCGCCCCCAGTACGGTTCGGGCCGCATCGCCCGGGTTGAAGCCGGCCGCGTGAAGGCGGAGCTCGAAAAGGGCCGCGTGCCGATCATCGCCGGCTTCCAGGGCATTACCGACGACCAGGAGATCGTGACCCTCGGCCGCGGGGCGAGCGACACGACCGCGGTCGCCCTGGCCGTCGCGCTGGGCGCGGACCGCTGCGAGAACTGCAAGGACGTCGAGGGCGTGTACACGGCCGACCCCCGCATCGTGCCCACGGCGCGGAAACTCCACGACATAACCTATGAGGAGATGCTCGAGCTGGCGACGCAGGGCTCGCAGGTGATGCACAACCGCGCCGTCGAGCTCGCCTCGGTGTACAACCTGCCGGTGCTCGTGACGTCGAGCATGGTCGAAGCGCCCGGCACCCTCATCCACGGAGGTCCCGAGTTGGAAGAACGTAACCGCGTGCGGGGCATCGCCCACGACACCGACGTCGCGAAGATCACGGTCCGCCACGTGCCGGACAAGCCGGGCATCGCCGCCGACATCTTCGAACCGCTGGCGGCCGCCGGCGTGAGCGTCGACACGATCGTGCAGAACGCCAGCGAACGGAACCTCACGGACCTGACGTTCACCATCTCGCGCAAGGACCTGAAGCGCGCCGAGGCCCTGATGGATTCGATCTGCCGCCAGGTCGGCGCCTCCGGCTACGTGGCCGACGCCAATCTCGGGAAGGTCAGCATCGTGGGCGTAGGCATCCAGACGGCGCAGGGGTACGCGGCGCGGATGTTCCGGACGCTGTCGTCGGCGGGGATCAACATCGAGCTCATTTCGACGAGCGAAATCCGGCTGACCTGCATCATCGACGCTGCGCGCGTGCCCGATGCGGTCCGCCTGCTGCACGACGCGTTCGAACTGGAGACGCCGACCCCGGCCGACGTCCCGACGGCCTAGCGCCCCGCCATCGCCTGCCCGATGCCGGTCACGAGCTCGGGCGGAAGGTGGGCCGTGGATGCCGCTTCGACGAGCTCGAGGCCGCCGGGGCCGAGCCGCATGGTCGTGATCGAGGCGTTCGCCATGGGCACCGGGACCACCCGGTCGTCGCCCAGCGCCTCGCCGATGGCCACGCTGATGGCGATGTAGTGGGACACCACCACCAGGTCTTCCGACGCGGCATCGGCTTCTTTCCCCAGCTCGACGAGCGTGTCGACCACGCGCTGGCGCCAGTCGAGGAGCGCCTGCGGCTGGCCCGTCCAACGGCCGGCCATGAACGGCCCGATCATGTTGCGCCGCTCCTCGATGGGCATGTTGGGGTCGTATACCTCGGCCACTTCCACGCGCACGATCGTCTCGCAGGCAAGCGCCTCGGCGATCGGGAGCGCCGTTTCGCGCGTGCGCCGCATCGGCGAGACGATGAGCCGCCGCGTGTTCGTGTCCTGCAGGGCGCGGGCGGCCGCCTCGGCCTGTGCGCGCCCTGCCTCGTCGAGCCCGGGGTCGAGGTCTTCCACGCCGGCCGCTGCCTTGCCGTGCCGCACCAGGTAGAGCGTCATCGCTGCCTCCTCTGCAGCGATTCTCCGCGCCGCCGCGCCGGGTGTCGAACCGCCGCTAGAGCCGTGCTTTGAACCAGCCCAGTACCCGTTCGAGCACGTCCTCGCGGTGTTCGGGCGGGCCGACGCGCAGGAAGAGGTGCGACCCGCCCGGGTAGCGCGCGAACTCCACGTCGACGCCGGCGCGCTTGAGCGTGACGAACATCTGCTCGCCCTGGCCGATGGGGCACCGTTCATCCGCTTCGCCGTGGATGATGAGCGTGGGCGTGCGGGTGTTATGCGCGAACTGCGACGGCGAGCGAGTGGCGTAGAACTCCTTCGCCTCGTGTGGCGCGCCACCCCACTGCAGCACCCCGAAGTAGTGCGCGATGTCGCTCGTCCCGAACATCGATTCGAGGTCGAAGCAGGGCGCGCCACAGACGGCCGCGCGGAAGCGGTGGTCGCGGGCGATCGTCCAGGCGGTCATGTACCCGCCGTAGCTGTATCCCCAGATGCCCATCCGGTCCGGGTCGACGTACGGTTCGGCGCTCATGCGGTCCACGACGGCCATGAGGTCGAGGAAGTCTTCGCCGCCCCAGTCCTGGTGCACGCGCATGGTGAAGTCGCGGCCGTAGCTGCTGCTCCCGCGGGGATTGGCGTAGACCACGAGGAAGCCATTCGTGGCGAGCACCTGCTGGACCGCGTTGAAGGCGTATCCGTAGAAGCCGTTCGGGCCCCCGTGCACATCGAGCACGAGCGGGTAGCGCCGCGAAGGGTCGAAATCGTGGGGCTTGAGCAGCCACGCCTCGATGACGCAGCCGTTGCGCGCGAGATCGAAGCGCTCCCATTGCGCGGGCGGCGACTCCTGGCGCAGGGCGGCGTTCCAGTTCGTGATGACGCGCCGCCCGCCGTTCGCGCGGTCGATGACGCCCAGCTCGCCGAGGGTCTCGTAGCCGCTGAGCGCCTGCGCGACGATCCGGTGTTCGCGATCGGTTGACATGGCCGCGCGAAGCTCGCGCTCGCCTTCCACGCGTTCGAGCGCGCCGGTCTCGGCGTCCATCTCCCAGAGCGCGCTCGCGCCGGCCCGCACCGCGTGAAACAGCACACGGCGCTCATCCAGCCAGACCGGCTGCGATGGCGGGACCACGGGCGTGAAGCCGCCATCCGGGAGGCAGGGCATGTCGTCGGTCAGGCGTCGGGTGGTGCCGCTCGCCACGTCGTAGACGAAGGCATCGGCCTGCCAGGTCTGCTGCGTGTCGCCGGTGAAGAAGATGCGGTCGCCGTTGGGGGACCACGCCCAGGTGGTCACGAACCCGAATTCGGGCGTGAGGTACTGCAGTTCGCCGCCATCCGCAGGAAGCAGCGCGAGGCGGCTGGTCATCGTGTTGTTGCTGTAGATGCGGAGCGCGAACGTCCTGCCATCGGGCGACCAGGCCGGGCAGTTGTGGTCGAGCGCCACGTCCGAGACGCGCTTCTGTTCGCCGGTCGCCACATCGACCACGAACACGTGCGCGCGGGCGTCCCCGAGGTAGCCGCGGGTGTCCTGCTTGTAGTCGATGCGCGAGGTCACGCGGACCTTCGGGGCTTCGCCTTCCTTCGGCTTTTCGCCCTTCGGGTTATCGGGGTCGAACTGGGCGACGAAGGCCAGCCGGGTGCCGTCGGGGGACCAGGCGAGGTCGAGGATGGGCGCGTGGTAGCGGGTGAGCTCGCGCGGCTCGCCGCCGTCCATCGGCAACAGGAAGATCCCCGACTTCTCGACGCGGTCGGACACGAAAGCGAGCTGCGTGCCATCGGGCGACCAGCGGGGGTGCGAATTGCGCGTGGTCCCGAAGGTGAGCGCGCGGTCTCCGGAGCCGTCGGGGGCGCAGATATGCAGGTGCGACGAGCTCTTGTGCGTTTGCGGGTCGACGCGCCCGAGCACATAGGCGATGCGCGAGCCATCGGGGTGGACCTGGGGGTCGCCGGCGCTGGCGAAGCCGTAGACGGCGGTTTGTGGCGAAATGGGCGACGGCATGCGGACCTCCGCGAGAGGTGGTGGGCCGCGAGTATACGACCGTCCCTCGCGAGGCGGGCTGCCTGCCCCTGCCGCCGTTACTGGTGCAGCGGCGGCGGCATCACGCTCTCGGACTCCAGCTCGTTCGCCTCCAGGTTGAGGATGAGCCGGCCGGCCTCGATGCCGTCAGCAGCGTCCTGCCGCAACCAGACGTCGTTTTCGCCGCTGCCCACGCGAAAGTATTCGCCGCGGACCTCCTGCACCTGGCCGATGGGGTCGCCATCGGAGGTGAACACGAAGCAACCGGCCGGCACGTCCTGCAGATTGATGGTCATCTCCCACCTCCGGGCGGGATCGTCACGCTACCGGCCGAACGCGGGGATCGCGGCGGGTTTGAACTGCGTTGCGGAAGGCTGTCACAGATCGGCGCGCTGCCCCGTCTGCTCTCCACACCCCCTCGGAGGAGGACACGCATGATGGAGGAAACGGGCACGCTAGCATGGAGCAATGGGCACGAGGTTTCGGCGATGAGCAGCGCCCTCGCGGCCTTCGAAGCTGAGCGTCCGGCGCTCTTCGGCGTGGCCTATCGGATGCTGGGTTCGGCGAGCGAGGCGGAGGACATTCTTCAGGAGGCGTGGCTGCGATGGCAGGCCACCGATGCCAGCTCCATCCGGTCGCCGCACTCTTTCCTGGTGACCATGGTGACCCGCCTGGCGCTCGACCAGCTGCGCTCGGCGCGGGCTCGCCGCGAACAGTACGTCGGGCCGTGGCTGCCGGAGCCGGTGGCAATCACGAGCAGTGGCCGCGACGACCCTGAGACGGCCGCGGAGACGTTCGAGTCGATCTCGCTCGCCTTTCTCGTGGTGCTCGAACGGCTCGCGCCCATCGAGCGGGCCGTGTTCCTGCTCCACGACGTTTTCGACTACGGCTACCCGGAGATCGCGGAGATCGTGGGGAAGAGCGAGACGGCCTGCCGCCAGGTGCTGTCGCGCGCGCGACGGCGCGTGGCCGAAGGACGGCCGCGCTTCGCGGCGAACAACGAGGCCCGGCGGCGGCTGACCGAGCGGTTCGTGCGCGTCGCCGAAGAAGGCGACGTGGCCTCGATGGTCGACCTGCTGACCGAGGACATTACGGTCTACACCGATGGCGGCGGGAAGGTCGCGGCAGCGCTCAATCCGCTGCACGGCCGCGACGCGATCCTGCGGTTCTGGCTCCACTTCAGCGAGCAGTACGACATCACGCTGCGGTCGGGCGAGGTCAACGGCGGCCCGGGCGTGTACATGTACCTCGATGGCCGGCTCGACAGCGTGTTCGTGCTCGAAGGCGATGGCGAGCGCATCCACGAGGTTTACGTGGTTCGCAACCCCGATAAGCTGGCCGCGATTCGCCGGGAGCTCGAACCCGGGGGGCTAGAGCAGCCGCGTGGCGATGCTCGTGCCCGACACGTTGCCGTCGCGGAAGGTGCCGGCGACGGTGCCGTCGGGCAGGATGGACCATTCGAATGAACCGCCCGAACCGTCCTCGCGGCGGAAGTCGATGCGGATGCCGTTGCCGGTCCGGTGGCCCGTGAAGGTCAGTCCCTGGCCGCCGCCGGTGATTTCGCCGCCCGTTTCCTTCAGTTCGGCGACGAACGTGAAGGCCGCGCCGGAGCCGGGGCCGCTTGTAATGGTGTCGGTGATGCGCCAGCGGCCGGTCATCCAGCCTGCCTGCAGCGCCTCGGCGGCCGCGCTCAGGGGGTCGGGTGTGGGCGTGGGAGTCGGCGGCGTGGGGGTCGGCGCCGGCGTTGGCGTTTCGGTGGGCTCGGGCGTCGGGGTCGAAGGTGCCGTCGTCGGCGTTGGCGATGGCGTGTCGGCCGGCGCCGCCTCCGCGAGTTGCGCCGGCGGCGGCTCGACACCGGCGACCGCATCGCGCGCGATACCGTCGAGCGTGAGCTTCGGCCCGCCATTGCTGGTGCTGGCGGTGAGCACGGCGGCGATCAGCGCGACGCCGAGAGCCCCGAAGATGCCGCCCACGATCGCCTGGTTCGCTTCGCGCTCGCGGTCATCGTCATGTGGCTGATACCCGAGCAGCGTGTAGGTCGCAGGTACCCGGCCGGGCGCCTCGGTCCGGTAGACGAACGGTTGCGCGGTGGCCCGCTGTTCCCAGCGCGTGAGTACCCGTTCGTAATCGTGGCCGGGCGGGTCAGGCGCCGCTTCGTGCTTCGCGCCTGGGCGTCCCGGGGGCAGGAGGTCGAGCGCCACCGCGATGACGTAGAAGAGGCCGCCCGCAATCGCGAGCAGAATCGGGCCGACGCCCGGGAGGAGTGCGCCGAGCGCAGCGGCGAAGCCGGAAAGGATGAGAAGAAATAGAAAAGCTGAGATCCAGTAACGCGCGCCCATGCTTCCACCCTGCGAAAGTCACGCGCCCGCGTTCCATAGCAGCAGGGTAACGAAGCGCTTGCATTCGCCGGAACGGAAAAGCAACCGTAAGGCGCACCGCGCGCCTAGCGCGGTGCGCGGTGCCCAGTGCGGAGTGCCCAGTGCCCAGCACAGAGTGCCCAGTGCCCAGCACAGAGTGCCCGGTGCCCAGTGCTCAGTGCTCTGGGCTCAGCGTCATGCGCTCAGTGTTGCGCGCTTAGCGGTCGAAAGCCCAGCAGCGACGCTTCGCGGCCGGTTACACCGCCGCCGCCACACACGATGGCCCGGCCACTGGGCACCGGGCACTGGGCACTTCTCCCCCTATCCCGCCCGGCGCGCGAGACGCTTCCCGAAGAACGCGCTGGCGGCGACGCGCGGCCGGGGCGCTTCACCGGCTTCGGCGCTGGAGTCGACCTTCGCGTGGCCGCGGATGGCCACTTCGGCCGAGGGCCCCAGCAGCGTCCGCATGCGCTGTACGACGCCATCGATGTGCTCGGCCCGGCAGTAGATCATCGCGGGGAGCGTGCCGTCGCTGGCCACGCCCACGCGGTCGTAGCCGCGCAGGAACCGGCGCAGCACCAGGAACGTATCGAGGCTGGCGGA
>JBLNCO010000273.1:0-3578 GCA_050260715.1 Hyphomicrobiales bacterium
GAACAGCTGCCCCGGCCGGCTGGGAACCCGGTGTGGACTACCATGAAATGCTCGTCTCGCCGCGGTGGTCGTCGCTGTTGTCGTCACCGCCGCGACCCACCGCGGCGCCGGCAACAGCGGCGAAAGAAGCCATCCCCATGGCCTGGATGACCCTTCGGCGGCTGGCCTGCCTGCGGGCGAATCTCTCCCAGTAGTTCGAACGTTCCATCCCAGTCCCTTTCTCCGGCCAATGCTGCCCTCGACGGGGCGTTCTCCGCAGACCCACGCTCATCCCGGGGGCACGCATAACCGATTCGGCGAGCAGCGGACCCATCCGTCTCGCCACGGCGGACCTTAGGAAACACGCCCCCAGCCGGCTAGGAGTATTACGAGCGCTATAAACGATGGTTATTGCGGCCGAAAACGGCGTCTTTCAGGCGATCTGGAGCCTTGGGCGCGGCAAGTCGCGCAGCTTGAGCGCCGCCGACTTCACCACCTGAGCGTTCGGCGCGAGGGGGCCGGACCGGTGGGCGAAGAAGATCGGATACTCTATCGGCAGCCCGGCCGTCCGCACGATAGCCAGGTCGCCGCGCGCCACGTCATCGACGATTGCACTTTCGGCGATAACGGCGAGCGCCAGGCCGCTGCGCGCCGCTTCCTTCAGCCCGTCGTAGCTCGAAAGCTCCATCTTGACGCGAATCTCCACGCCCTGGTTCGCGGCCCACTTTCGGAAGCGCCCCTGTGCGCTCCACGGGGCGGGCAAGAGCGCGAAGGGATATTTCACCAGCTCCTGCGGGGTAACCCGCGAGCGCCGTGCAAGCGGATGGGCTGACTGCGCGACCACAAACAGCCGGGCAGTCTGAATCTGCTCCGCCTCGAGTTTGTTCGAGAGGAACCCCTCGGTAGTGAGCACGAACTCCAGCTCGCCTCGGAGAAGCTTCGCCACGGCTTCGTCCGGGGGCAGCGTGATGACCCGGACCTGCACGTGCGGCGCGATCTTTCCGACTACGGAAATGATCCGCGGAACGAACTGCTTCGCCGAGGTCGCCGAACAGCCAATAGAAATGAAGGACTCCGCCGTCTCGAGGTCCGAAAGCGCCCGCCGCAGGTCCGCGTGCGCCTGCTCCACTGTCTCGGCGAAAACGAGCAATGCCGCCCCCGCCGGAGTAGCGACGGGGTGTGCGCCGCTCCTATCGATGAGTGGCATTCCCAGCTCACGCTCAAGCTGACGGATTTGCAGGGACACAGCCGGCTGGCTGAGGAACAACTCCTCGGCTGCCCGGCTGAAGCTCTCGAGCTCAACCACCTTCTTGAACGTCCGCAACCGATCGAGGTTCAGACCATCCCCCACGGGGTTCGCCGCTCGCGCCCTTTCCTAATACAGCGGAACTATAAGCGAAATGCCGGCGCCCCTCCCACCCCGCGGCCGCCGGCATCCCGCGGGGCAACTCCCGACCGTGGCCAGCGGGGCTGCCGGGGGTCAGCGGGCGATTACGGTTGCGACTGGAACCCCGGTGGCAGACGGCGAGCATTACTGGCAGCGGCCGCCCAGCGCCAGCGGCCTCGGTGTGCGCGGCGATGGGCAATTCCCCCGGGGGCCGCACGCCCCCTCCCCGGCCCCGCGCCGCCCGGCGCGCCGGTGTGCGGAGGCTTAGCCGGTGGCGGGGAGAGAGAGGGTGAAGGTGATTTCGCCGCCGGAAAGTGTGGCGGTGAGGGTGCCTTTGTTGAGGGTGGCGAGGTCGCGGGCGATCGGGAGGCCCAGGCCGGTGCCCGGGGCGCCGTGTGAGGCGCGGGTCCGGTCGAGGCGGTAGAAGCGCTCGAAGAGGCGTGGGACGTCCGCTTCGGTGAGGTCCGGTGCGTCGTTGGTGACGTCCAGGCATACGGCGGTGGCGTCGCGGGCGGCGGCGACACGGATGCGCCCGCCTTCGGGCGCGAACCGCCGGGCGTTGTCGAGCAGGTTCTCGAGCGCGCGTTCCACCTTCGCAGGGTCGGCGTTCGCCATGAGCGGCTCGCCGGGGATGTCGGCCTCGAACTCGAGCCCCCGGGCGGTAGCGCCGGCCCCGATTCGGTTCGCGAGCTCGCGCAGGAGCGCACCGGCATCGAACGGGCGGGGTTCGACGATGACCGCGCCGGCTTCGAGCTCCGAGAGATAGATGAGGCCCGTGAGCCGCGCGGAGAGGTTCTGCGCCTCGTCGTGGATGATGGCGCCCATGCGCACAGCCTGGTCCATGTCGCCGGGCCGGCCGTCCTTGAGGGCCTGCGCGAAGCCCATGATTGACGTCAGGGGCGTCTTCATGTCGTGGGAGACGTTCTGGATGAGCGTGCGCATCTCGGCCTGGGCGGCGGTGACCCTCGCCGTCATTTCGGCAAACGCGCGCGAAAGCCGGCCCACTTCGTCGCTCCGCTCGACCGGAAGCGGCGTTTCGAGCCGCCCGGTGGCGAACTCGTGCGAGGCGGTGGTGAGTGTCACGAGCGGCCGGGTGATGTGGCGCGCGGCGAAGAGCGCGACCGCAGCCGCGAGCGGCAGCGCGATGCCGGCCGCGATGGCCAGTCCCGGCAGCGTCGACGACCACGCCCGCGAGAGCAGCGAGGGCGGGATCGCGAGCGCGACCTGGTACTTCGGTGGGCTGAGGTCGACGGTGACACCCTGCGCCGAGGGGACGATCTGCTGCGTCGTGACGGGCGGCGAAGCGTCCGCTGCCCCGGTGAACACGCTCGGGTCGCCGCGCACGACGATGAATTCGGTGCCGGTGCTGGTCGCGGGTTCGAACCGGATGGCGCTCGCGGGCGCCGCGTCCCGGTAGCGCATGTCGTCGCCGGGCTCGAAGGTTGAGCCGTCGAGCTTGCTGGCCGAGTCGTGCACGATGGTGTCGTTCGCGTCGAGCATGAGCACGCGCACGTCGTACTTGTCCGCGAGCTCATCGACCACCGCCTGCAGTTCGTCGGGCGAAGCGCCGGCGATCTGGCGAAGGCTGAAGGCGCCGGCGATGGCCATGTACGAGGCGTCGATGCGCAGGCGCGCGTCGTCGCGTTCGTCGCCGGCACGGATAGCGAGGAACGCGCCGGCGGCTACCCCGAGCGCGATCGCGGCCACGCTCACGAATGCGATCAGCAGCCGAACCTGCAGGCTGGAAAACGCACGCATCACCTTCACGGCGACTCCTCCACGACGAGGCGGTACCCGGCGCCCCACGATGTCTCGATGCGTATGGCCGTCCCGCGCAGCTTCTCCCGCAGCCGGGCGATGTGGACGTCGACGGTCCGGCCGCCGAAATACGACGTGCCCCACACCAGGTCGAGCAGGTGGTCGCGGTCGAGCACGACGTCCGGGAAGCGCGCCATGGTCGCGAGCAGGTCGAACTCACGCGGCGTGAGGCTCAGCGCCGCGCCCGCGACCTTCGCCGTCCGCGACGGGAGGTCGACCTCCAGCGGGCCGAGAGTGATGCGGGCGGCTTCGTGCTTCGGCGCCCGGCCCGTACGGCGCAGGATCGCCTCCACCCGTGCGACCAGCTCGTCCGGGTTAAACGGCTTCGTCACGTAGTCGTCGGCGCCCAGCCGCAGGCCCGCGATCTTGTCGATGTCCGACGACCGGGCCGTCA
>JBLNCO010000274.1:0-7572 GCA_050260715.1 Hyphomicrobiales bacterium
GTGCTCGCCGGCACGCAGGGCGCCCTCAACCACCCGAAGACCGACCGCATGCTCGAACTCGCGGAGAAGTGGGAGATGCCGGTCGTGTTCTACACCGAAGGCGGCGGCGGCCGGGCCGGCACCGGGGGCCAGCGCGAGGGCGGCCGCCGCGTTAGCGACGGCCCGGACGTCGGCGCAGGCCGCCCGCTCGACACGCCCACATTCGCCACCATGTCGCGCCTGAGTGGCCTCGTGCCGCTCGTCGGGGTCACGTCGGGCCGCTGCTTCGCCGGGAACGCGGCGCTGCTCGGCTGCTGCGACGTCATCATCGCGACGAAGAATTCGAACATTGGCATGGGCGGGCCAGCGATGATCGAAGGCGGCGGTCTCGGCGTATTCGCGCCCGAGGAGGTCGGGCCCGCTTCGGTGCAGTACGCCAACGGCGTCATCGATGTGCTGACCGAGGACGAAGCGGAGGCGACGCAGGTCGCGAAGAAGTACCTCTCCTACTTCCAGGGGAGCATCCCGACGTGGGAGGAGCACGACCAGCGGCTCCTGCGATTCGCCGTGCCCGAAAACCGGCTGCGCATCTACGACGTGCGCAAAGTGGTGGAAACGATCGCCGACGCCGGCTCCGTGCTCGAGCTGCGGCGCGGGTTCGGCCACGGCATGGTCACCGCGCTCATTCGCGTGCAGGGGCGCCCGATCGGGGTCATCGCGAACAACCCGGCCCACCTCGCGGGGGCGGTCGACAGCGACGGCTCGGACAAGGCGGCGCGCTTCATGCAGCTGCTCGACGCGTTCGACATCCCGCTGCTGGTGCTCATGGACACGCCGGGGATGATGGTCGGGCCCGAAGTCGAAAAGACGGCACTCGTCCGGCACTGCTCCCGGCTGTTCGTCACCGGCGCGAATCTGACCATCCCGCACATGACCATCGTGCTCCGTAAGGGCTACGGGCTCGGCGCGCAGGCGATGGCGGGGGGGAGCTTCAAGGAGCCCTTCTTCTGCGTCTCCTGGCCGACCGGGGAGTTCGGCGGGATGGGCCTCGAAGGGCAGGTGAAGCTGGGTTACCGGAACGAACTCGCCGCCATCGAGGACCCGGAGGCGCGGCTCGCGCGGTACGAAGAGCTGGTCGCGCGGGCGTACGAACGGAGCAAGGCGATCCAGTCGGGTGTCTCGTTCGGCGTCGACGACGTGATCGACCCGGCGGAGTCGCGGAAGTGGATCGTGAACGCGCTCAGTTCGGTGCGCTGGCCGGAGCCACGCAAGGGCAAGAAGCGCCGTAACGTCGACACCTGGTAGCGAGCGGCCCGGGGCCCGGCGCGCCTACTTGCGGCTTCGGCGGGCGGGCGGCGCCGGCTGCTCCGCGAGCATGCGCGTGAGCAGGGCGCAGTACTCCTCTTCGATCGCCTGTGCCGGCAGCCGCCCCTCGGGCCGGTACCAGATGCTGATGCGGGTGAGCGCGCTCAGCATGATGTACGTGGCCATCGTGGGGTCGCGGGGGGCGAACTGCCCTTGTTCGATGCCCTGGACGACGAGGTCGTAGAAGATGCGCTCGTAGTCCTTCATGAGCTGGCGCAGGTCGGCGGCGTAGTCACCGCCGAGGTGACGCACCTCGGAGAGCACGACGCCTGCATCGGCCTGGCGTTCGATGTGGAATCGCACGCCAACGCGCAGAGCGGCGGCCAGCCGGTCGGGGACGGGCGCGCTCGCGAGCGCGTTCAGCACCGACTCGGTCCGTTCGATGAGGGCGACCATCGTGCGGCGGGCGATGGCGTAGAGGATCTGCTCTTTCGATTCGAAGTGGTGGTAGACGGAGGGCATTTTGATGCCGACCGCGTGGGCGAGGTCGCGCATGCTGACGGCCTGGTAGCCGCGTTCGTGGATGAGCGACGCGGCGGTGTTGAGGATGAACTCGTAGCGGCTGTCTCGTGCCGAGGCAGCCGATTTGTCGTTCACGACGGTTGGTTGGCCACTCATTGTTGGTGCCGGATTCCCTCCGTTCCCCTGCATACCTTTGTGCAATTTCCCGGCTCGATCAAGGCGGAGCTTGAGTAAGCCTATCTATCGAACGGTAGGATATTGCCTTCCGATCGTTAGATAGTCTAGAGTACCCCGGCGAGTCGAAATGCCGCCCCTACGGGGCCGGCAAGGAGGGTAAAGAACGTGTCCGGCCAGACCTTCAACCGCACACTCCGCCGCCGCGGATTCCTCACCGGCGCGGCCGCCGTTGCCACCGGCGCCGCAGCGCTCCCGCTCGTCGGATGCGGTGACGACGATGATGACGATGGGTCGACTGGCGGCGACACCAACACGGCCGTAGCCCCGGGCCAGGGTGCAGCGACCGCCACGCCGTCGGCGGAACCGAAGCGCGGGGGCACGTGGAGACGCGGGGCGGGCGGCAATATCGCCCTCGCGTCGCTGCCCTATATCGACGCGGGCACGCTATCGGGCGGGGGCAACGCCGCCGCGCGGGAGCCGGGCCTCATCTGGGGCAACCTGGTGCGGTTCGGCCCCGACAAGCTGGAGCACATCCCCGACCACGCGAAGGAATGGGAGATGGCGCCCGACGGCAAGTCCATCAAGTTCGTAATCCGCGACGACATTTACTACCACTCGGGCCGCCAGTTCACGACGAAGGACATCGCCTGGAACCTGGAGGAAACCAAGAAAGACAAGTGGAAGACGTCGATTTCGGCCCGGCTGAACCCGGTGGCCGACTACGTGATCCACGACGACTTCACGATGACGTGGAACCTCATTCGGCCGAACGCGCCGGCGCTCGACTTCATGGCCGTGTTCCGGCTGGCCGACATGGACACGATCGACCAGATTGCATCCGGCACGCTCATCGGCACGGGTTCCTTCAAGTGGACCAGCTACGACCCGGTGAAGGGAGCCACGCTCGAGGCGTACGACCGCTACCACCTCGGCCGGCCCTACCTCGACAAGATCGAATACACCATCTACGCCGACGCCGCCGCGCTCGCCATTGCGCTCGAAACCGGCGAAGTGGCGGACTCGGCGCTTTCGCCTGAGGAGTCCATTCGCTTTTACGACAACAAGGACTTCCTGACGGTGAAGTTGCCGGGCAGCGGCGGCACCACGCCGATGGGCATGCGCACCGACCTCGATCCGCTCAAGGACCGGCGCGTGCGGCAGGCGCTCGAACTGCTGCTCGACCGCGAGCGGTATCGCGACGAGAACTTCGTCGGGCGGTTCGACGAAATCGGCCGGTTGCCGTGGCCGTCGTTCTCGCCCGCGTACGACGCCGAGCTCGACAAGCCGATCTACGACCCGGCGAGAGCGAAGGAGCTTATGCGCGAGGCGGGCTTCCCAAACGGCCTCCCGTCGCCGGTGAAGATGGACACGCTGCCCATCCGGCCGTATTCGCCCGCCATTGCGCAGCTGCTCCAGCAGGAGGCACGGGAGATCGGGATCGAGATCCAGTTCGAGCCGCTCGAGTACTCGGACATGCTCGACCGGTACTACAAGGGTGCGCTCGACAACGCGTGGATCGGTTTCGGCGATTCCGGTTCGCCGCTTTCGCCGGGCGTGAGCCTGCTGTTCGCGACACTCACCGACGGGCAGGTCACGCACTACACGGACCCCGAATACCTTGCAGCCCGGCAGGCACTCATCGATGGCGGCACCGACTACGCGCGGTTCAACCGGGCGTACCTCGACGGCGCGTTCGCGCCAGTCATCGCCCGGCCGGTCGGCGTGAACTTCGAATCGAAGGACATCCACATCTCGCGGAACGTCCTGGGGTGGGTGAACTACCACGAGGTCTGGATCGGATAGGTCCAGGGTGGGCGGCCATCCCGGGCCTGAGCAGCCAAGGAGGAGGGCAGAGGACGGATGAACTACCTGGTGTCTCGATTGTTGCGTCAGTTCGTGCCGGTGGTGTTCATTGCCTCCATTGTCATCTTCGGGCTCATGGAGCTCCTTCCCGGCGACCCGGCGGTCGTCATCCTCGGCGAGACGGCGACACCAGAATCGGTGCAGGCGCTCCGGGAGGAGATGGGGCTGAATAAGCCGTTGCCCGAGCGGTACGTCGACTGGCTGGGCGACACCGCGACCGGCGATCTCGGCAGGTCGACCACGGGGAAGACCGTGACGGACCTGCTGGGCGCATCGTTGCCGCCCACGCTTGAGCTGGCGTTCTTCGCCTTCACGTTCGGGAACCTCTTCGGGGTCGCGCTGGGTGTGCTCGCCGGGATCAACCGCGGCGGCCCAATCGACATCCTGGTGGGGACGCTCACGAGCCTGCTCATCGCCGTCCCGTCGTTCGTAGCGGGGCTGCTGATGCTGCTCGTGTTCTCGGTGTGGCTCGGCTGGTTCCCCTCCGCCGGCCGAGTCCCACTCTTCTCCGACCCGGGCGATTCGCTGCTGCACCTGGCGCTCCCGGCGATCGCGCTCGGCGGGATCATCACCGCAGTCATCTCGCGGTTCACGCGCCAGTCCATCGTCGACACGCTCACGAACGACTACATCCGGACGGCGCGGGCGAAGGGGCTGAGTCCCGGCGTGGTAATCCTACGGCACGCGCTCAAGCCGAGCATGATGCCCGTGGTCACCGTGATGGGCCTCCAGCTCGGCGGGCTCATCGGTGGGACGATCGTGGTCGAGCAGGTGTTCACGTGGCCGGGGATGGGCCGCCTCCTCGTGAACTCGGTCAATTCCCGCGACTACCCGACCATCCAGGCGATCACGCTCCTGCTCGTGACGTCCTATCTCGTGTTTAACCTCCTGACCGACCTCGCGTACGGCTGGCTCGATCCGCGTGTGCGGCTCGGCCGGGGTGTTGGAGTCTAGCGATGGCAGACGGACGAATCGCAGTCCCCGCCATCTCGATGGGCGCCCCCACGGCCGCGGCCGATCGCTGGACGGCCTGGGGCGCCCTGCCGGTGGTGCGGCGCATCCTCCGCGACCCGCGCGGAGCGTTCGCCGTCATCGTGCTGGTGCTGCTCCTCGGCTTTGCGTTCGTGATTCCGCTCGTGGTGACCACATCGCCGTTCGAAAGCGTGCGCGGCGAACGGCTGCTCGAACCGTCCATGAAGCACCCGTTCGGCACCGACGAACTCTCGCGCGACCTCTTCATCCGGAACGCGGTTGGACTGCGCTCGACGCTGGTCGGGGGGATGCTGGCGGTGGTCGGCGGCTGGTTCTTCGGCATCACGCTCGGGTACGTGGCGGGGTTCAAAGGCGGGATTATCGACAGCGTCATCTCGCGGTTCCTCGATACGCTCATCGCCTTCCCGGGGATCCTTCTCGCGATGCTGCTCATCACCATCTTCGGTTCGGGCCTCACGAGCCTCGGGCTGGCGGTCGCGATCTTCAACATCCCGATTTCCGCAAGGCTGGCGCGAGCGGCTGTGCTTCGCGAGGGCGTGCGCGACTACGTGCTGGCGGCGCGGACCATCGGCTGTTCGGGTACGCGCATCCTCTGGCGGCATATCTCGGTGAACACGTTCGGGCTGTTCGCCGTGCAGCTGCCGATCTCGGTGGTGAGCTCGGTGCTGATCATGGCGGCGCTGGGGTTCCTGGGCCTTGGCGAACAACCACCGAACCCGACGCTCGGCGGGCTGCTGAACGACGGCCGGCGGTTCATGCGCCTCGCGTGGTGGTACCTTTTGGCGCCCGCCACCGTCCTCGCCCTGCTGATGCTCGCGCTGAACTTCCTGAGCGACGTCCTCAGCGAGATGCTCGACCCGGTGCGCCGGGGGAGGGGATAGATGGCAGACGGGACGCAGACCACCGCGCAGGGGCCGCTCGCCGGCGTTTGCATCCTCGACCTCGCGGGGGAGCTCGCCATCGCGGGCAGCCGGTTGCTCGCAGGGCTGGGCGCCTGCGTGATCCGGCCCGAACCGGCCTCCGGCGGCGCGCTTTCGCAACGGCCGCCGTTCGCGGCGGGCCGGGCGGGCCAGGTCAGCCTCGCCAACGTGGTCTACAACCTCGACAAGCAGCCCCTCACGGTCGAATCGGACGCTGCGGGCTTCGCGCGCATCCGGGAGCTCGCCGGGACGGTTGACGCGGTCCTCCTCTCGTCCGATTCACCGTATTTCGGAGCGTTCGAGCCGTCGCCGCGCGAGTGGGCCGAACGGAACGCGCACATCGTGTTCGTGGTGGTGGACCCGTTCCCACCGCGTAGCCCCTGGGGCAACGGGCCCTTCACCGACCTCACGATCGCGGCCGCGAGCGGCTTCGACTGGTATTGCGGCGACCCGGCCGGGACGCCCGAGCACCCGAAAGGGCAGCTGGCGCTCGGCTACACGGGAATCGGCGCGGCGGCCGCCGTGATGACCGGCATCGCGGCCCGGGCCTATGGCAACCGGCCCGCCTGGTTCGAACTCACGGCCCAGGAGGCGTTCGGGTTCGCCTGCCTGCAGAGCGGCGACCCGAACCAGTGGCGCTGGCACGGCCTGGTACCGAGCCGCAAGGAGTGGGGCGCAACGGCCGCGCGGAGCCTCCACCGCTGCAAGGACGGCCGCTGGCTGACGTTCGTCATGCTCGGCGCGCACTTCGACGACTTCGGGAAGTGGCTCGCGCGGGAAGGTATTAGCGATGCCTTCCTCGGCGAGGAGTGGCTCGACCGCGCGTACTACCTCGAACACCAGCACGAGTTCGTCGAAGCCATCGGCGAACTCTGCCGCCGGAACAACCGCGACGACGTGGTGCGCGAGGGGCAGCGGATCGGTCTCATGGTGATGCCGCTTTCGTCGATCAGCGACCTGCTCGGCGACCCCCATCTCGCGGAGCGAAAGATGTTCCACGAGGTGGAAACCGCGGCCGGCCGCCTGCGCCTCCCCCGGGCTCCGGCCGTGTTTTCGCGAACGCCGGTCCCTGCTCCCGGCACCGTCCGCTGCGCGGAGGCCGCGAACACTGCGAGCGAGGCTCCGCAAACCTCCCCGCGGCTCGCGCGGGGCCAGCCGTTGCCGCTGGCGGGCATGCGGGTCGCGGACTTCACGTGGATGCTGGCGGCGCCCGTGGCCACGCGGGTCCTGGCCGACATGGGCGCGGATGTCATCCGCATCGAATCGCACCATCGCCGCGACATGACCCGCGAGATCGGCCCACAGCCGCCCGGGTACTTCAGCCTCGACACGAATTCCACGCAGCACCAGGCGAGCAGCAACAAGCGGAGCATCGCCCTCAACTTGAACAGCGAACAGGGCGTCGAGCTCGCCCGCGAGATCATCGCCCGCTCCGACATCGTCTTCGAGAACTACACGCCCGGGACCATGAAGAAGTGGGGGCTCGACCACGAGGCCCTGCTGCGCGAACGGCCGGACCTGATCGTCGTGAGCCAGCCGGCAGTGGGAACGTGGGGGCCGCATGCGCACTGGGGCGCCATCGGAAACGGCGTCGCGGGGTACGGCGGGATCAATATGCTCACCGGCTATCCCGAGAACCCGCCGTTTGGGGTGGGCCCGATCGTCTCGGACCTCATCGCCCCGATGATCTCCGTCACGGCGACGCTCGCGGCGGTCGAGCACCGGCGCCGGACGGGCGAAGGCCAGCACGTCGACTGCGGCATGGTCGAAGCGACGCTCTGGATGCTGGACACGGCGTTCGCGGAATGCCAGG
>JBLNCO010000275.1:0-3226 GCA_050260715.1 Hyphomicrobiales bacterium
GGGAGGATGCGCGTGGCTCAGATCGGGAGGACCCTCCGGGAAGCGCGCCTCGATCGCGGACTGACCATCGACGACGTAGCCCAGGACACGCGCATTTCGGGGCGGTTCCTGCAGGCGCTCGAAGAGGAAGCGTTCGACGAGCTGCCCGCGCCCGTCTACGTCCGCGGCTTCCTGCGCTCCTACGCGAACTACCTGGGCCTAGCGCCCGAACCGCTGCTCGAACAGCTCCACGACGGCATCCGCCCTCCGATCCCGGGCCCCGATTCGTTCGTTGCGGGGCCGGCAGCGCAGCAGCGCGCCGGGCGGCAAACGGCGCCGCGAAACGACCCGTTCGCCCGCACCGATCCATTCGCGCGCAGCGAGCCGGAACGGCGGAGCGACCCCTTCACGCGACGCGGGCCGGCAGCGCCACCACCTCCACCGCCGACGCGCCGGTACGAGCGCGAGGACGCCTGGGGAGCCGGAGCCGAGGACTACGACGACCCTTACGACGAGGACGAGCAGTACGAGGACGACGACGACGGGTACGAGGAGCAGGCCCCGGCGCTGATCGACGGGTACGACGAGACGTACCACGATCGGACGGTGACGATGCCCGGCGGGGGCCGGGCGCGCTACCGCGGGCCGGGCGCGTTCGACGACGCACCGCCGGTGCGGTCGCGGCTGAGCCGGAGCGGCGTCCTCACCGAGCGGGAGATCGTGGGCGGCGGCCCTGATGGGCGCGTGCTGGCCATCGCCGGCGCGGCGGTGTTCGCGGTGCTGCTGGTGATCGTGGCGGTCTTCGCGCTCAATCGCGGGGGCGGCGGCGACGGCACGACCCCGGCGCTCGGCGCGGGCGAAACGCCGACCCGGGCGGGCGGGACGGTCATTGTCGGCGGTTCACCGACGCCCGGCGCGGAGGGTACCGCGACACCGGGCGCGAGCCCGAGCCCGGCCGAATCGCCGAGCCCGACGCCGACCGACACGCCCACGCCGAGCCCAACGACAGAGCCGACGGCGACGCCGATGGACGTCCCGCCGACCCCGACACCCACCGAGCCGCCGCCTCCACCCACGCCGACGCCGGTCCCGCAGGTCATCCCGAGCGGGCTGGAAGAGTGCACCGCGATCGGGACGTGCGGCGACCCGCCCTACACCATCCAGTGCGACCCGAACGGCGGGCACTGGTTCGTCGACCTGCCCCCGTTCTTCACGCCCGAGGGCTGGTACACCGTCTACGCGGACACGACGAACGAAGCCGGCCAGGCCTGCTACGGCTAACGCTGCGGCGAGGAGGGGCATCGCCCCGTCCCGAGCTTGCCGCAGGCGCGACCACCGGCACCCGACTCTACTTCGCGCGGCGGCGGCTGGGTTGGGCGCGAATGGGTTCGCCTTCGGCCTTCGGGTAATGCGGCGGGAGCGGCGCCTCGCCCTGGCCCTCGGCCTCCTGCTTGGCCACCAGTTCGAGCAGCGGTTCGAGCGAGTAGGCGTGGTCGTCGATGGTCTCCGCGGGGTCGCCTATCTCGGCGTAGCGCCGGGGCACGCTTTCGATCGTGAAGTCGCCCAGTTCGACGTCCTGCAGTTCGTCCCATTCGAACGGCGCGGAGACGCGAGCGTCGGGCGTGGGGCGCACGGAGTAGGCCGAGGCGACGGTGCGGTCGCGGGCGTTCTGGTTGTAGTCGATGAACACCCCGTGGCGCTCTTCCTTCCACCAGGCGGTGGTGGCGAGCGCCGGGATGCGCCGTTCGACTTCGCGGCCGAGGGCGAGCGCGCAGCGGCGGACTTCGGTGAACCCCCACTTCCGTTCGATGCGGACGTTGATGTGGATACCGCGCGAGCCCGACGTCTTCGGGTAGCCACGGTAACCCAGCTCTTCGAGCACCTCGCGCACGGTCGCGGCCACATCGCGGACCATCTGCCAGTTCGCCTGGGGTGTGGGGTCGAGATCGACGCGCAGCTCGTCCGGGTGGTCGACGTCGTCTTCGCGCACGGGCCAGGGGTTGAGGTCGATGCAACCGAGGTTGACGGTCCAGATGAGGTCGGCGAGCTCATCGCAAACGGCGAGGTCGGCAGAGCGGCCGCTGGGGAAGCTGACGTGCGCGGTGGTCACCCACTCGGGGCGGTTGGCTGGCGCGCGCTTCTGGAAGAACGGCTCGTTTTCGGCGCCGTTTACGAAGCGCTTGAGCACCGCCGGCCGCCTGTAGATGCCGCGGAGCGCGCCGTCGCCCACGGCGAGGTAGTAGTTTACGAGGTCGAGCTTGGTGTAGCCCGCCTTCGGGAAATACACCTTGCCCGGGTTGGTGATAGTGACGGTGCGGCCGCGCACGTCGAGCTCGAGGTCATCCTTCGCCATACGGGGAACCGTACGAGAAAAGGATGCGTGGCGTCATCCGGTTGCGTATCAATTGCTTACCGCGCACTCGCATCTTCGCGCGGGGAACGGTAGCCTCCGAGTATGCCGATCGACCTTGAGTCACTCGTCCAGACGGTTGGATACCCCGGTCTCTTCCTGATCATCTTTGCGGAGACGGGACTCCTCATCGGGTTTATGCTGCCGGGCGACACGCTGCTCATCACAACGGGGTTCCTGGCGCAGCGGGGGACGTTCGAGGTGTGGATCCTGATCCCGCTGCTCATCGTCGCTGCGGTATTGGGCGACGCGACGGGGTTCGAAATCGGCAAGAACGCGGGGCCGCGCATTTTCACGCGCGAAGACTCGCGGTTCTTCAAGAAGAGCCACCTGCAGCGTGCGCACGCGTTCTACGAAAAACACGGCGGAAAGACGATCTTCCTGGCGCGATTTCTCGCCTTCATCCGCACGTTTGCGCCGACAGTGGCCGGCGCGGCAGGCATGGAGTACCGCAAGTTCGCGGTGTACAACATCAGCGGTGGCGTGGCGTGGATCCTGTCGATGGTGCTGATGGGCTACTACGTGGGCGAAGCGGTGCCGAACGTAGAGCTGTTCATGCTGCTGCTGGTGGGGTTCTTCTTCGCGGTCTCGCTGGCGCCAGCCGCCTGGCACGTGCTGAAGACGCGCCGCGAAGCCGCCCGCGCCGCCCAGGCCGCCAAGCCGGAACCGGAGTTCGACTAGCGGCCCTCACGTCTTGAGCGTGGGAGTGGTGCCGACACAACGCGAAAGAAGCGGCCGGGCGGCATTGTGCGCTCCCTGACGGTCGCGGTACTGACTTTCCGTGCCTTGTGGGTGAGTGGTGCCCACACAACATGAAAGAAGCGGCCGGGCGGCATC
>JBLNCO010000276.1:0-18348 GCA_050260715.1 Hyphomicrobiales bacterium
GTCCCAGTGGCCGGCAGCGGCGGCAACTTCGCGCTCATGGATGAGGAGCGAGCGGCCGGTATCGCCGCCTTCGGGGACGAAGTGGCCGTGGGCGAGCGCGATGTGCCAGCGGCCGTCTAGCCGCTCCGGAAGGCCGTCGAGTGGCCGGAAGTGCCAGTCGGTGTCGAGATAGGCGCGTCCCCAGACGACAAGGTCGAGGTCGTCATCGAACAGCAGCTCGCCGTGGTGTTCGCGCACGATCCGCAGGTTGGGCGCCATCGCTTCGAGGTCGTAGCGCCAGTAGATGCTGCCCGGGTCCATCGGGTCGTGGTTGCCGGGGAGCAGGAAGGCCTTGCCTTCGAAACGCCGGATCTGTTCGCCGGCGAAGGCGACGACCTCGTCGCCAACCCGGTCGTTATCGAAGAAGTCGCCGGCGATAACGAGCACCTGCGCGCCGGAGGCGTTGCCGAGGTCGATGACGCGCGAGAACGCCGACTCCATGAGCTGCCGGCGGGCCACCCAGCGGGGCTCGTTGTTCGCGGAGTAGGCGCCGAGGTGGACGTCGGAGGTGTGGACGATGCGGAGCGGCCGGCGGTCAGGCACGAGGATTACCGTGGTTTGCGGCGCGGAGCAAGCGGGCGGTCATCGGGGGAATGTTATGCGGGCCGCTGCGGCTTCGCCCAGACGGTAAGGCGCATGAGGCCGGCGGCGAGCCGCTCTTCGTGCAGGGGTTCAAGGCGCGAATCGGGGAGGCGGTGCCAGCTGTGTTCGACCAGCGCGAGCCGCCCGCCCGGCGCGAGCACGCGTTCGGCTTCGCGGAGGGCCTTCGCCGCGGCGCGGAGCGGCTGGTGCCCGAGGTGGTGGAGGGCCACGACGGTATCGAAGCGCCCCGGCTCCCACGGCAGGCTCGCTGAGCTCGCGTGGACGAGCTCGACGTCGAAGGGGACGCGGGCGGCTGCCCGTTCGAGCATGAACGGCGAGAGGTCGACGCCGGTGAGCTTCGCGGACGGGAGGCGGCGCCGCAGCAAGGCGAGCGCTCGGCCCGGGCCACAGGCGAGTTCGAGCACATTCGCGGCGCCTTGCAGGTGGCTGGCGAGCCGTTCCAGCACGCGCCGTTCCTGGAGCTGATAGTAGAGGCGGCGAATAGCCACGTCGTAGGCGGCGACGCTACGCCGCGAGAGGTAGCCTTCGGGCAGGAAGTGCCAGCGGTGGAGATACCAGTGCGGGTAGGCGATGCCGTCGCCGGCCATGTGGGAGCTGCCCGCCTCGGCGAGCAGGCGTTCCTGGATCTCCGGTCGCAGGCGCTTGAGCACGGGACCATGGTAGCGCCGGGGTATCGAAGGAGCAGCAGAGCGCGGTGGGAAGTGAGCCCGTAGAATCGACCGGATTCCACAGCAGGAGAGCCAGTTGATCACGATCGTTGCGACACTCCAGGCGGCACCCGGCAAGGAAGCCGAGCTGCGCGCGGTGCTCACCGAGATGGTGAACAACGTGAAGCAGAGCGAAGCCGGGAAGGTCACGGCCTATTCGCTCCACGTTTCCGACAGCGACCCGGCTACGTTCCTGTTCTACGAGCAGTACGCCAGCGACGAGGCGCTCAAGGAGCACGGGGCGACCCCGCACATGGGCGCCATGAACCAGAAGATCCGCGAGGGGCAGCTCCTCGCCGGGCGGCCGACGATCGCCCGCTACACGCAGATTGCCGGGGTCTCCTGACCGAAGCTGAACGCACCGGGGTACGGCAGTTGCTCGTACCCCGGTTAACCAGCAACCTCGCACCCGATGGACCTGGTGCGAGCTGCGATTCTGGGCATCGTCCAGGGTCTGACCGAATTTCTCCCGGTCTCGTCGTCCGGACACCTCATCCTCATCCCGGCGCTGTTCAGGTGGGACGACCAGGGCCTCGCCTTCGATGTCGCGCTGCACCTGGGGACGCTCCTTGCCCTGCTCGTGTACTTCTGGCGCGACTGGTACGTGATGTTCGACGCGGGCATCCGCGACTTCTTCTCGGTTGGCCTGCGGTTCAATCGGTACCGGCAGGAGAGCCAACTGCTCTGGCTGCTCGCGCTGGGCTCAATCCCGGCGGCGGTGGTGGGCCTCGCGTTCAACAACTGGATCGAAGACAACGTGCGGCAGGCGTGGCTGGTGGCGATCATGCTCGCGGTGCTGGGAACGATCATGTTCGTGGCCGACCGTTACACGAGCCAGCGGCGCGGCATGCGGGACGTGGGTATCGCCGATGCGGCCCTCATCGGCGTGGCGCAGGCGGTGGCGCTGATTCCCGGTGTTTCGCGCTCCGGTGCGACGATGACGATGGGGCTATTTCGTGACCTGAAGCGCGACGATGCCGCGCGCTTCGCGTTCCTGCTCGGGACCCCGGCCTTCGTGGGCGCGGCGCTCGTAGAACTGGGCGACCTCACGAACGAGTCGGGGCGGGAATTCGACCAGCTGGCCGTAGGGTTCGTGTGTTCGGCGCTGGTGGGCTTCGCGGTCATCCACTTCCTGCTGCGCTACCTTCGCACGCAGACGCTCATCCCGTTCGTGGTGTACCGGTACGGCGTGGCGGTGCTCACGCTGGTGATTGCGGCGATTCGCGTGGCCTGAGCCGTAACGGCGGGTCGGGGTAGAATCGCGGCCGGAGGGTTCTGATGGTTCTTGAGAAGTTTCGCCTGGACGGGCCGCCGCGCCGCGTCGCGATTGTGACCGGCGGCGGACGCGGGCTCGGGCGTGAGATGGCACTCGCACTTTCGGCGGCAGGCGCCGACGTCACGATCGCCAGCCGCACGCAGTCGCAGCTCGACGACACGGCCACGTTCATTGAGGGGCACACGGGCCGCCGGCCACTGACCATCAGCGCCGACCTGCGCGAGGCGGCGCAATGCGACGGGGTCATCGAGCAGACCATCGCCCACTTCGGGCGGCTCGACATCATGCTGAACAACGCCGGCGTGGGCGACCGCCGGGGCGGCGGGTTCCGCATCGAAGAACTGACGGACGATGACTGGCGAGACGCGATCGCGGTGAACCTCGACAGCGCGTTCTACTGCGCCCGCGCGGCGGCGAAACACTTCCGCGAACGGGGCGAGGGTGGCGTCATCATCAACGTGGCGAGCGGGACGGCGCTGCGCATGGCAGGGTTCGCGTTGGGGTACGCCTCGGCGAAGGGCGGCGTCATTTCGTTCACGAAGAGCCTTGCGGGCCAGCTCGCGGGCGAGGGCGTGCGCGTTAACTGCATCATCCCCGGGTTCATCGCACAGGCGCCGCCAGAGACGCAGGAGGAGAAGGACAACCTCGCGGCCCGCGGGCGGTTCAACACGGCCGGGCGGCTCGGCGAGGCGTGGGAGATGGGCCCGCTGGCCGTCTACCTCGCCTCCGATGCCTCGTCGTACGTGACGGGGGAGAGCTTCGTCATCGACGGCGGTGGGCTGGCCGGCGGCATCGCCCCCATCGATTGGCCCGCACCGGAGGCCGCCAATGTCTGACTGGAACCGCAAACCGGCGTTCGACCTCACGGGGAAGCGCGCGCTCGTGGTGGGCTTCGCGAACCCGCTGGGCGAAGCGATCGCGCTCGCGCTGGCGGAAGCGGGCGCCGATGTGGCGACCGCTTCGGCGACGCTCGACGGCGACGAGGTGATGGCGGCGAAGCGCGTTGCCCGGAAGATCGGCGAGATGGGCCGAAAGTCGTTCTCGCAGGGCTGGGACGTGACGCTGCCCACGAACGTCCAGGTGGGCATCAAGCAGCTCGGCAAGGAGTTCGGGCAGTCGAGCATCCTCGTGTACAACCCCGAGGCCACGAACTGGAAGCCGACGACGAAGCTGGGCGACGCGGAGTTCGCGAACGTCCAGCAGGTCAACCAGTCGGGGGCGCTCTACGCCGCCCGGAGCTTCCTGCGCGAACTCCCGGACGATGCGGAATCGGCGCGCATCATCCTGCTGACGAGCGTACTGGGCGAACGGGGCATCGGCTGGAACACCGCTTACGCCGTGACGAAGGGCGGCGTGCAGGGGCTGGTCGCGGGCCTGAGCCAGGAGTTCGGCAAGCGGGGCGTGACCGTGAATGGCATCGCCACGGGCTGGATGGAGTGGACCCCTGGCCGCGGCCCGGAGGACATCGGCCAGAACCGGCTGTTGCGCTTCATCCCCATGCGGCGCTTCGGCCGCGCCGAGGAAGTGGCGCCGCTCGCGGTGTACCTCGCGTCGGATGCGGCGGGGTACATCAACGGGCAGGTGTTCCACGTCGACGGCGGGATTTCCGAGCACCTCTAGGGCCGAATCGACAAACGGCGAGCGCCAATCGAGAATCCTGACCGTGGCTGCGAAACCTGCCCGCCCGGCCGCTGTTCGTCTGCTCGAGCAGCGGCGCATCCCGCACGAGGTGTTCGAGTTCGACGCAACCATCCGGTCGGCGGCGGATGTGGCGCGGGAGACCGGGATGGCGCCGGGTGAGGTGTACAAGACGCTCGTGGTCGAGCAGGACCCGCCGCGCGGGAAGCCGCTGCTCGTGATGATGCCGGCGGACGCGGAGCTCGACCTGAAGGCGCTGGCAGCGGCAGTGGGCGTCAAGCGGCTGCGCATGGCGAGCCACGCCGACGCCGAGCGCCACACCGGGCTGAAAGTCGGCGGCATCAGCGCGCTGGCGCTCACCGCCCGCAACTTCCCCACATACATCGACGAGGCGGCCACAGGGCACGCGCAGATCCTCGTCAGTGCCGGGCAGCGGGGCATGGATGTGCGCCTGGCGGTAGGCGACCTGCTGGCACTGACCGGCGCGAAGCCGGTCGCGGGGATCGCCCGCCCGGCAAACCCGGACTAGCTCATCAGCAGGTACTGGCGCTTCATCCAGTCGCCCTTGGCGCGGTACTCCTCGGGGGTCGCGAGGCTGCCCTTGCGGCCCGTCTCGCGGGCGTAGGCCAGGTTCAACGCGGCATGGTGGTTCTCGCCGGGGCCGCGGAGCTCGGCGCGGCGGCGGGCCGCGCGGTTGGTCCAGGTCTTGCAGTACTCCACGGCCTCGCGCATCTCGGCGGCGAGGTTGACGACCCTGACCTCGGTCGCGGCGGACGCGCGCGGCACGGGCGGCGGCGAGGGAACGCCGAACATCGTGAGCTGCTGTCCCTCGACCAGGCGGCCGGTGTGGTCGAGCCAGGCATCGCCCGCTTCGACGACGTCGACGATTTCGGGCGCGCCCGATGCGAGCACCGTGCCGTCCTCGTCCGGTTCGACGTCCAGGCCGAGCTCGCGAGCCTCGCCTTCGTCCTGGCGGACGGCGATGGGCGCGGGCGGGAGCTCGCGTTCGAGGTGCTCGATGATGGGCGCGAGGCGCGGGTCGCGGCCGATGAAGACATGGAGGACGTTCGCGCCTTCAGGGAGGTCGTGGTTGTAGCGCAGCCCGCGCCCAAGCTGCTGAATGACCGGTTCGCGGCTAAACACGGCGTCGAGCTTGAGGAGCACGCTGACGGTCGGGGCGTCGAAGCCCTCGCTTGCCTTTTTCACCTGGATGAGGACGTCGTACTTGCGGGCGTGGAAGTCGCGCAGGCGGCGCTCGTTCTCGGCGTCGCTTATGTCGCCCGAGTGGACGACCACGCAGCGGAGCGAGGGGTGCCATTGCCCGAAGACGCGGTAGAGGTGGTTCGCGTGCTCGGTGGTGGCGGCGAACACGAGGCCCTGGTGCTGGCCGGGCTGGGCTGCGCGTTTCGCCTGGAGGGCAAGCGCGAATTCGCGCACAAGCGGCGCCACGTAGTCCTCGTTCCAGCGCAGTTGCTCGCGGACGCACCGCTGGTCGAAGTCGGGAAGCTCGGCCATCTCCGAGGCGGTGAACTCGTGGACCTCGCCTTCGGCGCCGCGAAGCTGGACCGCGTAGTCCTTCATCTGCATCTGCAGGTGCTTGAGGATGCGGCCCTCTTTCCATGCCTGGCGCATGGAGACGTGGACCAGCGGATCGATGACCACGTAGCCGGCCTCGTCGGGCAGGTAGCGCGCGCCGGCGATGGCATCGCGGTCGAGGCGCACGGGCGTGGCAGAGAGCAACAGGGTGGTACGCGCGCCAAGCCGCGAGAGCACCGTGGCCCAGCGGCCGGTTTCGCCCAGGTGGTGAGCCTCGTCGCAGACCAGGTGCACGCGGCGCTCGCGGCAGAGGCGCTGGTACATCGCAGGGGCCGCCACGACCTGCTGGTAGGTCGCGACGACGAAGTTGGCGGCGGTGCTGCGGATGCGCTGTCCGGCGCGGTTATCGGCGAGGATCTTGCGGATGGGCCGCGCGCTGCCGAGCACAGAGAGTGCCCGTTCGACGCCGCCGTAGACCTGGCTGCGAAGGACGTCGGTGGGCGTGAGGTAGAGGCAGGTGTCGGCGCCGGCGAGGTTGGCGGCGACTTCGAACGAGCCGACGCCGATGATGGTCTTCCCGTAGCCGACGGGCACCACGACGAGCTCCGAGTGGGACCCGCGGCGCAGGGCATCGGCCCAGCGCTGCAGCGCCTCGGCCTGTCCGGGCCGAAGGCGCGGCTGTCCCTGCGCTCGCGTGGGGTTGGTCATGCACACCTCGGTATCGTCGGCGGGACACAGGCTACCGGTCCCGCCGCGTTCGATCAGCCGCTGCTGTGTTCAGGTTTTCGGCGCGGGGGCTAGCCGCTCTCGCGAGGGTCGGGCACGTTCACCACGATGCCCTCCATGGTGTTCCGCGCCAGCACGAACTCGGCCGGGTTATCGGGGTCGAGGTTCTCCTCGGAGTGGATCTCCCAGGGCGGCACGAAGATGAAGTCGCCGGGCTCGGTGTCGGCCACGTGCTCGAGCTGTTCGCCCCAGCGGAACCGCAGGCGGCCCCTGAGGACGTAGATGCCCGACTCGCTCTCGCCGTGGTGGTGGACGGCGGAGCAGGCGCCCGGCTCGTTCTTCCCGACGCCCATCCAGAGGCCCATGGAGCCCGTCAGGCCGGCGGAAATCGCCGCTTCGCGGACCATGCCGGGCGTCTGGGCGGTGCCGCGATCGCGCTCTGCCGGGCGAATGATCTTCACCATGGCGGGCATTATACCCGCCACCGGCGCTCTCCCGCCGCGGCAGGAGCCAGCCTCACCGCTGCCTAGTGGAACATCGCCTTGTAGGCGGGGCTCTCGAAAAAGAGCCGGAGGATGATGCGCGCGTGCTCGGGCATGTCGAGCGCATCGATGTCGGCAGGGCCGAAGTAGCGGAACGCCTGGCCTTCGTTCACCTGGATGTGCTCTTCGGGGATGTCGGCATCGATGTAGTAGACGTGCTGCACGTCGACATCGGCGGTAGGCACCTCGTCGCGGCGGAAGACGCGGTAGAGCCTGAGCTCTTCGAGCAGGTGGCCGGTCTCTTCTTCGAACTCGCGCAGGGCGCAGGCGTCGGGGGCTTCGCCCGGCTCCATAATCCCGCCCGCGATCGACCACTGGCCGGGGTAGCGCTCGGGCGGGAGGTCGTCGTCGCGCAGCTGGAGGAGCACCCGCCCCCAGCGGTCGAGCTCGAGGACGGCGACGCCGACGCGGTTGGGGCGCTTCAGGGCGGCGAGCCCGCGGTACTGGTCGCTCGCGAGGAAGTCGTCGAGCATCTCCCGGGTGCGGGGGTTCATCCGCAGCGAACGCGCGTCCGGGGGGCTCCAGTAGCGGAAGGCGAGTCCTTCGCGCACGTCGATGGCGGCTTCGTCCACGTCGTCGTCGGCGAAGAAGACGTGCAGCAGGTGGCGATCGGCGCCGGGGGCGTGGGGGTGGTCGTACGTGCAGAAGGAGCGGACGCGCTCGAGCCGGACGCCGGTCTCCTCTTCGAACTCGCGAATGGCCGTTTCGCGGGGGGACTCGCTGCCTTCGCGGCTCCCACCGGGGATCGCCCAGCGGCCATAACCTTCGGGCGGCTGGGGGTCGTCGCGCTGCTGGAGCAGCACGCGTCCCGTCCGGTCCACGAGGATCACGCAGCTGCCTTCGCGGATGCTTTCTGCCATTGCTCCCACGATACCAGCCGGGTGGCCCGCGCACGCTCGCCCGCGCCGTGGCACGATGTATCCATGCGAACCATCTTCGTGGCCTTCGGGGCGGTACGGCAGCCAACGCGGGGCGAGCGCTTCGCGGCGTTCATCGTCCGGTGGCTCATCCTTGCGGTGGCGGTCTGGGTGGCGGCGGGGCTGATCGATGGCATCCACCTCGACGGGTTCGGGAGCACGTTGCTGGTGGCGCTTATCCTCGGCCTCCTGAACGCGCTGCTGCGGCCGATCCTGTTCTGGATCACGCTGCCCATCACGGTGCTCACGCTGGGCATCTTCCTGCTCGTGCTGAACACGGCGATGCTCGGCCTTACTGCCTGGATCGCGGGCAAGTTCGATTCCATCCACTTCTCGATCGACGGCTTCTGGGATGCGTTCTGGGGCGCGCTCATCATCACGATTGTCTCGTGGGTGTTCGGGTGGTTCGTGAACGCCGACCGGATCGCGCGGCGGGTTGCGGGCTAGCCGTAAGGTCGTTGCCACCCCTCGAACTATCCTCCTTCGCGGCGAACGCGTAGGATGATCTCTTGCCGCCAACCCTCCGGGACGGCGAGCCCCCCGCAAGGTCGGCCCGTGCAGATCCTCGAAGGCATCTACCAGCTCCTCACCCCGTTCCCTCAGTTCACGTTCGAAGACGCCCGCAAGTTGCGGCGTGAGCTTGAGGACCACCCGCGGGTGACGAAGGGCCTTCCCTACGTCCTCCCCTACCTGATTAAGGACCGCGGCGATGTGGTCCTGGTCGACTGCGGCTGGAACACCGACAGCGCGTACGAAGCGCTCGAATCGGGCATGCGCGAAGTCGGCACGCACCCGTCGGAAATCAAGCAGCTCATCATCACGCACGTCCACCCTGACCACTACGGGATGGCCGGCCGCCTGAAGCGCGTCGCGGACTGCGAAGTGATCATCCACGAGAAGGACGCGGTGGTGATCAACGACCGCTACTTCGCGCCACGCGGCCTGACCGACGAGATGTCGAAGTTCATGACGCTGAACGGCGTGCCGCCGCTGACGACGCCCACGATGACGCAGGGCTCGATGGGGATGATCGACAAGGTGGCGGCGGTCCCGCCGGACACCGAGGTCAAGGGTGGCGAGACCATCAAGGTCGGCGGCTTCGACTTTCAGATCATCTGGACGCCGGGCCACTCGCCCGGGCACATCGTGCTCTACGAACCGAACCGGAAGGTGCTGCTCACCGGCGACCACATCCTGCCGACGATCACACCCAACGTTTCGATCCACGCCCAGACGCACGGCAGCCCGCTCGGCGATTACATGCGGTCGCTCGAAAAGCTCGTGAACCTCGACGTGGAGTACGTGCTTCCCGCGCACGAGTTCGACACGAAGGAACTGAAGAAGCGCATCACCGAGATCGAGGAGCACCACAAGGTCCGCCTCGACGAGATGATGAAGTGCGTGGACCGGGGCGGATCGACGGCCTGGGAGGTCGCGGGCCGCGTGAAGTGGGCGACGGGCATGCTCTCCGACTTCGAGCCGTTCATGCAGCGCGCGGCGGTCGGCGAAACCCTGGCCCACCTCGAGTACCTGTTCGAAATCGGCCGCCTGAGCAAGGTGATGCGCGACAGCACGCTATACTGGCTGCCGGTGTAGCGAGCGGCGCGAAAGGCCGTCCGCCTGATAGCATCCCGAACGTGAGCGACCCTTACGCGGCCGATGCCCGCTGGTACGACCTGATCCACGCAGGGTTCGATGACGACATCGGGCTCTGGTTGTCGTTCGCGGGCCGCACCGACCGGCCGGTGCTCGAAGTCGGCTGCGGAACCGGCCGCATCGCGGTGCCACTCGCTGCCGCAGGCCACCGCGTGACCGGCATCGACCCCTCGGAGGCGATGCTCGAACGGGCGCGGGCGAGGGCGGCCGCGGAGGGCGTCACGGTCGAGTGGATTCGCTGCGACCCGGCGGCAGGCCAGCTCCCCGCGGACCATTTCGGCTTCGTGCTTCTAGCCAACGATGTGTTCCTGTATGCGGCGGACGGGGACGAACAGGTGGACCTGCTGCGGGCGCTGGCCGCGACGCTCACGTTCGACGGCCTGCTGGCAATCGATGTGCCGGGGCCGGCCAACCACCTCGACCCTTCGCTCAACGGCCAGCCACTGCTCGTGTACGACGGCGGCGATGGGGAAGGCGGCTCGCTGACGGCGTGGCACGTGCGGGAGGACGACCTCGCGGCCCAAACACGCGACCTGACCATCCTGTACGACGTGACATCGCCCGGTGGCGTGCTTCGCCGCTACCGCTCGGAGCACCATCTGCGGTACCCGTACCGGTTCGAGCTGGAGTACCTGCTGCGAGCAGCGGGCCTGGCGCAGCTCGATGTTTATGGCGACTACGAGCTGGGACCGTTGACCAATGGGAGCGATCGCCTGATTGTGACGGCACGGAGGGTGCAGGGATGACGGCTCGCATCGTGCTCGACGCCATGGGCGGAGACCAGGCGCCAGCGGAGGTGGTAGCCGGCGCGCTGATGGCGGCCGGTGGACTCGGCGTGGAGCTCATCCTGGTGGGGCAGGCGGAGGCCATCAGCCAGGAGCTCAAGGGCACGGGCGAGGTCCCGCGGCTGCGCATCGTCGACGCGCGAGACGTGATCGACATGGACGAACACGCCACCGACGCAGTCCGGGCCAAGCCCGATGCGTCGATCAACGTCGGGCTGCGCCTGGTGAAGGCGGGCGAAGCCGACGCGTTCGTCACGGCGGGGAACACGGGCGCCACGATGGCTTCGGCGCTGCTGACGCTGGGGCGCGTGAAGGGCATCGGCCGGCCGGCGCTGGCAACGGTGTTCCCGACGGCGAACGGCGGCGCCACGATGTTCCTCGATGTGGGCGCGAACGCCGATTGCCGCCCGATCCACCTGTTGCAGTTCGCGCACATGGCGGCGGCCTACATGGAGCGCATGTTCGACGTGCAGCGCCCGCGGGTGGCGCTGCTCTCCATCGGCGAGGAAGAGACCAAGGGCAACCAGCTGGTGCTCGAAGTGCATCAACTGCTGCGGAACAGCCGCCTCAACTTCGTGGGCAACATCGAGGGCAAGGACCTGAGCCGCGGCCTGGCCGATGTGGTCGTCATGGACGGGTTCATCGGGAACGTGGTCATCAAGACGGTCGAGGGGATCGCGGACCTCATCTTCAACGAGGTGCGGCATGCCGTGGAGCTCACGCCCTGGAACCGCGCCGCCGGCCTCATCCTCTACTCGGAGCTACGAAAGACGAAGCGCCGCCTCGATTACGCGGAGTACGGCGGGGCGCAGCTGCTCGGGGTCGACGGGGTGACGGTGATCGCGCACGGGCGGTCGAATGCGCGCGCGGTGTTCAACGCGATCCGCGCGGCGCGGGATGCCGTTCAGAACGGTGTGCTCGACGTGCTGCGCGAGGTGGCACGGGAGATCCCCGCGAAGGGCCGCGCGAACGGCCCGGGCGACGAGTAGCGCCGAGCCGCGAGACCGGGCCTAGCGGCGTTCGATATCCGGCCCGATGAGCTCGGGCGAAGCCGGCTTCGACGAGGGAGCGGGCGCCGGGGGCGTCGAGGTGCCGCGTGCGAGCCGCCAGAGCCGCCGGACGGCGATGACCGGCAGCGTCGGCCGTTCGGAGAGCAGTGCCCGGGCGACGGTGTCGATGAGCATCCCGACGAAGCCGATGATGAGCACGACGGCCATCATCTCCGAGTAGGCGAGGCGGTCGCGGGCATCGAGGATGGCGTAGCCGAGCCCCGAATCGACGCCGAGCATCTCGGCGGGCACGAGGATAATCCAGGCGACGCCGACGGCCAGCCGGATGCCGGTGAGTACGTGGGGGCGGATGGCCGGCCAGGTGATGGTCAAGAACACCTCGGAGCGCCGCGCGCCGAGCGAGCGGGCCACGCTGATCCAGCGGCGGTCGATGGACTGCACGCCGCTCGCGGTGTTCAGGACGATGGGCCACATGGCGCCGATGACGAGCAGGAAGAGCACCGGCGAATCGCCGACGCCGAGCACGATGATGGCGAGCGGCGTCCACGCGAGTGGCGATACCATGCGCACGAACTGGAACGCCGGGGCGGCCGCGACGCGGAAGCGGCGGAGGCTGCCGGTGGCGACGCCGATCGGGACGCCGATGGCGGTGGCGATGAGGAGGGCGCCGACGACGCGCCGGAGACTTGCAACGACATCGGGCCAGATGTCGCCGCTTCGGAGCAAGTCCCAGAGCGCTTCGGCGGTGGGCTTCGGTGCAAAGCGGAGGAGGAAGGGCTTGTCGTCCTTCATCAGCTCCACACCGAGCCACCAGAGCAGCACGGTGAGCACCAGGCCCCCGATCGCGAGGAGGAGACCCTCTACCTGGCCCCAGGGGCTCCTCCGGACTTTCATGGCTCGATGACCTCCGTCCGCGTGAGGGACTCGGGGAGGTTGAACTTCGACGGGCCGCCGAGGGCCTTGATCGCCTCACGGGCGAAGCGGTCGTCGACGAGCTGCTTGTGTGCCTCGGCCGGATCGAGCGACGCGAGGAACGACGTATCGCCTTCGACCACGGTCTCCTTCATGAGCTTCACGAGCTCCTGCGTATAGCTCGAGAAGGGGAAGGGCTGGAAGAAGATGCGATGGTCGGGCCAGTCGGGGTGCTGGATGGCGCCGTTCGGGCCGAAGTACTCCTTCTCGTCGTACTCGTTCATGGCCTGGTCGATGACTTCGACCGGCTGCGGCAGGTATTTGTCTCCGGAGTTGGAGAGCAGCTTGGCGGTGGCTTCGCGGTTCTCGTTCGCATAGAGCTGGGCGCGGGCCAGGGCGTTGATCGTGGCTTGGGCCCAGTTGGGGCGCTCGGCGATGGCGTCCTCGTGCATGATGGCCACGCAGCAGGCATGGTCCTGCCAGATATCGCCGGTGAAGCGCAGCATCTTGCCGACCTTGTTGACCTCGGCGGCAGCGTTGAACGGCTCGGCGACGATGTAGCCGGCGATCGAATTGTTCGCAATGGCGGGCGGCATGTCGGGCGGCGCCATCACGACGAGCTTGACTTCGCGGTTCGCGGAGTTTGGGTTGCCGTTGATGATCGGCGTGATGTTCGCCTTGCGGAAGAGCGCCTGGAGCGTGACGTTGTGGATGGAGTAGTAGGACGGGATGGCGACCGTCGTGCCGATCAGGTCCTCGACGGTGTTGATGTTATTGGCAACCGTGAGCCCGGAGCCGTCCATGTGGTTCCAGGCGACGACCTTCACCGGGAAGTTCTGCCCGAAGCGCATGAAGACGGTGGTCGGCATGAGCATGTGCACGATGTCGACCTGGCGCGCCTGGAACGCCTCGGCGATGGCTGGCCAGCTGCGGAAGAGCGTCGGGTTGTCGACGTCGAGGCCGGCGTCCTTGTAGTAGCCGTTGGCGTGGGCGACGAGGAGCGGGGTGGCGTCGGTAATCGGCAGGTAGCCGACCTTGAGCTTCGTGGTCTCCAGCGGGCCAGTAGTTCCCGCGGGCGCCGGGGTATTTCCGGTATCGCCGTTCGAATCACCCGATCCGTTCGAATCGTCGTCGTCGTCATCGTCACCGCCGCAGGCCACGCCAAGCGCCGGCACAGAAAGTGCCAGGCTCGCGAAGCCCGCCATGCGCAGGAAGCGCCGGCGGTCCATCTCGTGCGTCACTGGTTCCCCCTCTCGTTAGATGGCATAGGAGCCCGTCGCCCCGAACTCGATGTCGGTGCGGTAGCGGCTGAGGATTGCATCGCGTGCTTCGGCGCGCGATTCGTCCGTTTGCGGCCCCTCCCAGGTGCCAGCGATCGAACCCGGGCCGCGGGTCATGAGCAGCACGCGGTCGCTCACGGCAAGCGCCTCGTCGATGTCGTGGGTGACGAGGATGGCCGCGAGCTCTTCGCGCCGGATGATGTCGCGGAGCCACTGCTGCATCGCGCCGCGGGTCGCGGGGTCGAGCGCGGAGAACGGCTCATCGAGCAGGAGCACCGACGGCCGCGTCACGACCGTGCGGGCGAGGCTGGCGCGTTGCGCCTGGCCGCCGGAGACCTCGGTCGGGTAGGAATCGGCGATCGAGGCGATGCCGAAGTCCGAGAGCACGCGCTCGACATCGGCGGCGGTGCCGCGGCCGCGGTTCGCGCGGTAGCGCAGCCCGAGGGCGACGTTGTCGCGGATGGTGAGCCAGGGCAGGAGCAGGGGCTCCTGGAAGACGATCCCCGCGGGCGGGCGGCCAGTGACTTCGCCAGCGTGCTCGATGGTGCCGGCGTCGAGGGCTTCGAGGCCGGCGACCGCCCGGAGCAGCGTCGACTTGCCGCAGCCGCTGGGGCCGAGGAGCGCGACGACTTCGCGCTCGCCCACCTCGAAGGACACATCTTCGATGGCGTTGAACGACTTCCCGTCGCGAACGTAGCGGCGGGTGGCGCCGGTCAGGCGAATTGCGAACGTTCCCATCGCAGCTGTCCTTCGGTTGGCGCCTGGATCGGCAGGAAGAGGGCCTCGCGGAGGCGCCGGGCGGTATCGCAGTTGGCGATGTAGCTGCGGCCCCCGACAACCCGGGATTCGAGGCTGGTGCATTCGATGGCCAGGCGCGCGGCTTCGATGCGCAGGTCGAGCAGGTGCGGGATGGTTTCGCCCTGGCAACGGGCGCGAGCCGCGGTGAGGAGCTGTTCGGCCTGTTTTTCGACGCGGGCGACGGCGCCTTCCACTTCGCTCCGGAAGACTTCGGAGATGCCGCGGATGGCGCCTTCCGACTCGACCGCCGACCGCGCGGCGAGCCCCCAGCAGTACGACGACTGGAGCAGCAGGAAGATCGGCCGAACGGCCGACATGAAGTTCCCGAAGTCTTCGGAGATGACCCAGCCGCGGGGGACGGGCGCGTTATCGAACGTGAGGGAGGCGCTGAGCGTGCCCTGCATGCCGATGAGCGGCGAGAACTGGCCTATGGCCAGGCCCTCGGATTCGATGGGAATGGCGAAGATGACCGGGTCGGCGCCTTCGCGGGCCGCGACCGACACGACGATCGTGTCCTCGGGCGTGAGGTTCGATGCCCAGGGCACGGCGCCGGAGATGCGGTAGCCTCCATCGCCGTCGGGGGTGGCGCGCAGCGTCAGCGGCGCGCCGCTGACGTAGTGGGCCATTGGGGCGGCCATGGCGGAGGTGCCAACGCGTTCGCCGGAGCGAAGCGCCGGCAGCGCGACAAGGCGCGCATCGGAGCCTTCGGGGGCGTGCGCCAGGTACTCGAGCACCATTTGCTGGCACCAGAGGGAGAAGGCGCTGCCCATATCGAACCAGGCGACGGTGGCAAGCGTGGAGGCGACGCGCTCGAGGTTGCAGTTCGGATCGGCTGCCGGGCCCGCGGAATCGCCGAGGAGCTCGCGGGCCAGGAAGGCGGCTGCTTCGCAGAAGTCGGCATCGCCCCGATCGGCGGCGGCCGCGCGGGGTTCGAAGAACGCCCGGCACAGGGCGAAGTCGGCCTCCCCAAGCAGGAGGCTGGGCGAGAGCGTCACCGGAGCGGGCTCAGGACTGGCCCTGGACCGGAGCCGGGGCTTCGAGCCGGCCGAGTCGGTCGACAGGGGTAGAGACGACTTCGCGCGCATGGCGCACGGCATCCTCATCGGGTGCGTCGTACATGCAGAGGCACTTCATCATGTCCTCGCGGACGTAGGTGCGCCGGAACGAAACCTCGGGCACCTGCGCATAGAGTGGAGACTTCTCCTTCTTGCGGGCGAGGTACTGGTCCATTTCGAGGCCCTTGGGCAAGTCCCATTCGACCAGGAACCCGGGGGTCGAACGGTTCGCCTTGACCTCCTCGAGGGTGGCGCCCACGAGCCGGACCTGGGCGACATCGTGCTCGGGCAGGTTGGCGACGGCGAGGCCGGCGCGGAGGCCGTTCTCGCGGTCGTGTTCAACGACGAGGTAGGCGCGGTTCAGCGAGGGCGCGATGTGGCTTTCGATGACTTCGCCACCGGCTTTGGTGGCGGCAGCGGAGGCGTCGGACAGCACGCGGGGAGCGTCGGAGGCGCCTGGCCTGGTGGTGTCGAATTCGATGAGGAAAAGGGTCACCCGGTCCTCCAGAGAATGGTCGTTCGGCTCATCGAGCGTAGCACCCCTTAGGGGTGCAGGACAAACTGGAGTGAGTTAGTCAAGAATAGGCGCAGGTCCATTTCGAAGCGGCATAACGGTTTCGCGGAACGTGGAACGGGCGGCTCCCGGGCCGGGGCCAGCGCACAGTCCCGCGCCGATCCGACGGAGTTGAGGCGAAGAACGGGTAAGCGAGGAGCTGATAGATATGCATTCGATATAGGGCGACTTACCGTTCGATCGGCATTCCCCTGTATGCTCGCACGAAGCACGCCAGAAAAGAGAATGAATGACGACTGCCCAAAATGAATTCGGCCATCCGGCCACGCCCGAGGAAGGCGCGAGCTTGCTCCTCGAATCGATTGAGGACTATGCGATTTTCATGCTCGACCCGGACGGGCGTGTGATCACGTGGAATCACGGAGCCCAACGAATTAAGGGCTACACGCCGGACGCAATCATCGGGAAACACTTCTCGGTGTTCTACCCGGATGAAGACAAGGCGAACGGGAAAGCCGAGCGGATGCTCGAAATCGCGCGGCGGGAAGGCCGGGTCGAAGATGAGGGGTGGCGGCTGCGCGCCGACGGCTCGCGCTTCTGGGCCAATGTGATTATCGTGCCGGTCCGCGATAGCAGCGGGAAGCTGGTGGGCTTCACGAAGACGACCCGCGACGTCACCGACCGGCGGATGGCCGAACAGGCGCTGCACGAGAGCGAGCAGCGTTTCCGGCTGCTCGTCGAAGCCGTGCGCGACTATGCAATTTTCATGGTTTCCCCCGACGGCATCGTCATGAGCTGGAACAGCGGCGCGGAGCGAATCAAGGGATACACCAGCGAGGAGATCCTCGGAAAGCACTTTTCGATGTTCTATCCGAAAGAGGACGCGGCACGCGGCGAGCCCGAGCGGGAGCTCGAAGTCGCGCTGGCGGAAGGCCGGTACGAAGAGGAAGGCTGGCGCGTGCGCAAGGATGGCACGCACTTCTGGGCGAACGTGACCATCACCCCCGTGCGCGACCGCGAGGAGCGGCTCATCGGCTTTGCGAAGGTGACGCGCGACATGACGGAACGGCGGCAGGCGCGGGAAGAGATTTCGGCGAGCCGCCGCAAGCTGCACGACCTGGCGAGCGAGAACCTCGCGAAGGACGAGTTCCTCGGGGTGGTGGCCCATGAGCTGCGGACGCCGCTCTCGGTGCTGTACGGCGGGACCCGGCTGCTCGCGCAGCGGTACGACCAGCTCGGCCGGGAAGACCGCATGGAACTCGTGAACAGCCTCTCCGTCGAGGCGGACCGGATGCGCACGCTCATCGAGAGCCTGATGGTGCTGGTCAACCCGTCGCCGACCCTGGACCTGGTGGAGTGCTCGGTGAACGAGCAGATCCGGGCGGCGATCGCGCAGTTCGAACGCGAGTCGGACCGGCGGACCGTCGCGCTCGCGCTGCCCGATGAGGAGATCCTGGCCAAGCTCGATGCGTCGCTCTTCCAGCGCATCGTGCTGAACCTGCTTTCGAATGCGGACAAATACAGCCCGAAGGACCAGCCGATCGAAGTGGCCGCGCGCGCCGACGAGCGGCAGATGGTCATCGAAGTGCTGGATCGCGGCCCGGGCGTGGAAGCGACCGACCTGCAGCTGATTTTCACAAGCTTCTACCGCTCCGAACGGGCCATTCAGTCGGCCCCGGGGAAGGGGCTCGGGCTGGCGATCTGCAAGCGGCTGGTGGAGCTGATGGGCGGCGAAATCGAGGCGCGCCTGCGCACGGGCGGCGGGCTCATCGTGCGCTTTACGGTCCCGCGGGCCTAGGTTCGCAACAGCACGGTTGGAAGCGAATGGCACGCCCGGATATGACAGATCCGGGAGGTATCCGGGTGACCGTTCTGGTACACTTTATATGAAATGCGAATCCAACCGAACGAACTTGTACCGCTGGGCCACGGCGTCTGGGTGCGCTCCGATGATGTGATGGCGATCGAGCCGATCCGCGAAAAGCGGGGGCCGGGGCGGAGGGCCAGGGTCTGGGTGCGAGGCATCGCGGAGCCGCTCGTTGCGTCGCGCTCGGAAGAGGTCATCGTCCGCGACCTGACCGCGCCCCGCGAACTCGCGGACCGCACGCGCGTGCTGGAAAGCGCGCTCGAACGGATGACGGACTCCATCGACCGGGTGCCGCCGGTGCTGCTGCGGGTTGTGGCGCAGGAAACGGGGCTCGACCTGAAGTCGCTGGCCGCGGGCGCGCGGGAGGCGGCGGAGGATGGCGTGACGCCGATGCGCGGCCGCTCGCGCCGCCAGCCGCCCGCGAACCACGCGCCGCTGCCGACGGGCTAAACCTCCCGCCTCCCCTCAGCGAACGGAGACCGCCGCC
>JBLNCO010000277.1:0-3975 GCA_050260715.1 Hyphomicrobiales bacterium
GGACATCCGCCAGGGCATCCCGCTGGCCATCGAGAACTACGCGCTCCTCCGGCGGCTCTGGCGGGAGGAAGAAGTCGACTGGGAAGGCCGTTTCCGCACGCCGCTGCAGGGCTTCACCTCAACGCCGCGGCCGCTGGATGGCATCCCGCCGTTCGTCTGGCACGCCTCGATTCGCAGCCCGCAGATCGCCGAACAGGCCGCCTACTACGGCGATGGCTTCTTCCACAACAACATCTTCTGGAACATCGAACACGTTCAGCGGATGGTGCAGCTCTACCGCGAGCGCTTCGAGCATTACGGCCACGGCCGCGCCGACCAGGCGATCGTCGGCCTCGGTGGGCAGGTGTTCGTCCGCAAGAACGCGCAGGACGCGATCCGCGAATTCCGGCCCTACTTCGACAACGCGCCGGTGTATGGCCACGGGCCCTCGCTCGAAGATTTCTCGCAGCTGACGCCGCTGACCGTGGGAACGGCCGAACAGGTCATCGAGCGCTACGCGAAGATGCGCGAGTACGTCGGCGACTACCAGCGCCAGCTGTTCCTCACCGACCACGCGGGGCTGCCGCTCGCGACGGTGCTCGAGCAGATCGAGATTCTCGGCTACGAAATCGTCCCGGCGCTGCGGAAGCTGAACGCGGAGAATCGGCCCGCGCACGTGCCCGACGCGCCCACGCACGAATCGCTGAAGGCGGCGCGCGACGCCGAAGAGGGCAACGCGGCCTGACCTACTCCCGCTCGAGCCGGTAGCCGCCGCCGTCGCGGTGGACGGTCACCCGTTCGCCCCGGACCAGGCCCGGCACGCGCACGAAGTAGTGCTCGTGCGGCTTCTCGGGGCCGCGACAGGTGCAGGGCGTGGATTCGACCGTCGCCGTGCGGGCGGCGGCCCCGTCCGCGAAGGGGAACGGGGCGCCCGGCTGCGGGAAGAATCGCCCGAGCGCGCGCTTTTCGACGAGCAGGTACCCCTCGCGCGCCTCCTCGGACGAGACCTTCCGCGAATAGCCGGCGGTAGCCACGTGACGAATCTGCGCCGGCGGCGGTGCGGGGTCAAGCACAATCGTCCAATCCGCGGTCGGCTATGCTACGGCGCATGGGAAGCGACGAGGCGATCCAGGCCCTGCGCGAACGGTGCATGGCCCTGCCCGAAGTCACCGAGCGGCTCAGCCACGGCGAGCCCAGCTGGTTCGTGCGCGACAAGAAGCTGTTCGTGATGACTTCGAACCATCACCACGACGACCGGCTCGGGTTCTGGTGCGCGGCACCGGCCGGGGCGCAGGAGGCCCTCGTCGCCGCGGACCCCACGCGTTTCTTCCGCCCGCCCTACGTCGGCCACCGCGGCTGGCTCGGCGTCTACCTCGACGTCCCGAACGTGGACTGGGACGAAATCGCCCTCCTCGTCACGGAGGCGTATCGCACCGTCGCGCCAAAGCAGCTCCTCGCCGCCCTCGACACATAATCCCGGCCCAGGGCGCGAGCCATAGGAGTCGCGGCCCACTGCGGCCGCTGGACCAGCCGCAATCTTCGATCTCGGAGCACATCGCCTCGGGCGACGGAGGGCGCGCCGCCATGGCGAGCGCCCGGCCCACGTGCGAGGCCCGTCTCCGAACGTCACCCCGATCCCCTCCTCCGCGCCATTCGCCCCTTGCACTCTCCTTCTTGCGACAGGAATTGTCGCGGTGGAACGCCACACTGCCGGCGAATGCAACTCCAACTTCCCGTAGGATGCGCCCGTGGAGCGAGCCCGATGACCGCCGTCGAATTCGTGCCCTTTGGGGCGCCCGCGCGTGCGGCCCTGCGGCGTGCCATCACCGCCGGGCGGGCCGGCGATCCCCTGGCGCCCGTGACCGTGGCCGTGCCATCGAACTACGCGGGCCTCGCGCTGCGCCGCACCCTCGCCCGCGACGGGCTCGTGAACGTGCGGTTCGCCGTCCTCGACCGCGCGGCTGAGCTGCTTGGGGCGCCGGCGCTCGCCGCCGAAGGCCGGTCCCCTCTGACGCCCGCCCTCCGCGCCGAGGCCCTGCGCTGCGCACTCGACGAGGAGCCAGGCCCGTTCGCCGCGGTGGCCAACCACCCGGCCACCGAACGTGCCCTCGACGCGACGTTCCGCGACCTCCGCGAGCTCGACGACGCCGGCCTCGACCGTCTCGCGGGACAGGGCTCGCGGGCCGCGGCCGTGGTCGCGCTCTACCGCGCTTACCGCGCGCAGACCGCTCGCTACTACGACCCCGCCGACATCGCCGACGCCGCCGCACAGGCGGTTGCCGCGGGCCACGCGGCGCTCGCTGACCTCGGGCGGCTGGTGGTGTACCTGCCCCGCCGCCTGGGCCCCGCGCAGGTGCGGTTCGTGCGGGCACTCGGCGACCGCGGGCTCGCCACGGTCATCCTCGGGCTCACGGGCGACCGCGAGTGCGACGGGCTCGCGGCGAGCATGGCGTCGCAGCTGACCGGCGCGCCGCCGGCCATTCCCGAGGTAGCGAAGCCCCACGCGGCGAGCGTTGTCGTCGCGCCGGACATCGAAGAGGAGGTTCGCACGGCCATCCGCGGCCTCCTTGCCGCGCTGGAGCGCGGCGAACCTGCCGGGCGCTGCGCGATCCTGTTCCCTTCGGCCGAGAACTACGCGGGCGTCGTGCACGAGCAGCTGCGCGCTGCGGGCATCCCCTTCAACGGGCCCGCCACGCGGCGGCTGGCCGACACGGTCGCGGGCCGCCATCTGCTCCGGTTGCTCGCCCTCCGCGACGACGGGCTGCGCCGCGACGACGTGATGGCGTGGCTCGCCGCCGCGCCCGTGCGCGCGAAGGACGGGCGCATGGTGCCGGCGGCGCGCTGGGATGCCCTCTCGCGCGACGCCGCCGTGGTCAGCGGGCTTTCCCAGTGGCAGTCGCGGCTTGCGCGTTTCGCCGAAGACCTCGATGCGAAAGCCGCCGCGGCCGAGGCCGACGGCCAGGCATGGCTCGCCGAACGAAACCGGCGCGATGCCGGCTTCGCGCGTGACCTCGCAGCCTTCGTGACAGACCTCGACGCGGCGCTCGACCCCGGCGCCCGGGCGGGCTGGTCGGAATTCGCCTCGTGGGCCCGGGACCTCCAGCACACCTATCTCGGTCCCGCGTCGCGCCTCGCCTTCGACGACCCCGCCGAACGCGAAGCGGCCGAAGCGGTCGAATCGGCGCTCGAGGGGCTGGCGGCGCTCGATTCCCTCGGCCGCCGGGCGGAGCTCGCGCTCTTCCGCCGCACGCTCGAACAGGTGCTCGATGTGCCCGCCGGGCGGGAGGGCTCGTTTGGCGCGGGCGTGTTCGTGGCCGAAGTCCCGGCCGCCGGCGGACTTGAGTTCGACCGGCTCTTCCTGCTGGGCATGGTCGAAGGGCAGTTCCCGGCCCGCCCGCGGGACGACCCGCTCCTGCCCGAAGCCGCCCGCGCCCCGCTCGGCGACGCACTCCCCTCGCACGACCGTGTGCTCGACCAGCACCGGGACTACCTCGCCGTGCTCGCCGGCGCCCGCGAGGCCGTCCTCTCGTACCCGCAGGCCGACCTCCGCGGGCAGCGCAAGAATATGCCCTCGCGCTGGCTGCTCGACACAGCCTCAGCCCTCGAAGGCCGGCGCATCCTCACCGCCGATTTCGCCCGGCTGAAGCCGAACGAGTGGCTCACCCGGGTGGCGTCGTTCGAATGGGCGCTGGGCCACGCGGGTGTGCTGGCGACCGCGCAGGAACTGCGTCTCCGCCGGCTCGCGCGCCCCGAGGGCGATGCCCTCCGCGCTGCGGTGCTGAGCGACCCCCGCCTGGCGGCCGGTCTCGAAGCAGGGCGCCTCCGGGGCGGCGAGGAGCTGACCCGCTGGGACGGCTACATCGGCGAGCATCCCGAGCTCGCGCCGGGCGCCGTCCGGCCCGCCTCGCCCACGACGCTCGAACAGTGGGCGCGCTGCCCCATGCAGTACTTCCTGCGGCACGTGCTCCGTGTGTCCGAGTTCGCCCGCCCGGAAGA
>JBLNCO010000278.1:0-11478 GCA_050260715.1 Hyphomicrobiales bacterium
TGGGCGCTGCGCGACGTCTCGCTCGAAGTGCGGCCGGGCGAGTTCCTCGCGCTGATCGGGCGTTCCGGGTCGGGGAAAACCACGCTGCTGAACATCATGGCGGGGCTCGACCGGCCGACCAGCGGTGAGGTCGAACTGAACGGCCAGCGGCTCGACACGATGAGCGAAGGCGACCTGACCGACCTGCGGCGCCGCGAGCTGGGGTTCATCTTCCAGTCGTTCGGGCTGCTGCCGCTGCTTTCGGCACAGGAGAACGTGGAGCTGCCGCTTCGGATCGCGGGGTATGGACATCGCGAACGGTCGCGGCGCGCGGCCGAGATGCTCGACCTGGTCGGGCTTTCGAGGCGGGCGAACCATCGGCCGTACGAGCTTTCGGGCGGCGAACAGCAGCGTGTCGCGATCGCGCGGGCCATCGCGACCGAGCCGTCGCTCATCCTCGCCGACGAACCAACGGGCGAGCTCGATTCGGCGACCGCGACGATCGTGTTCGGGCTGTTGCGGGACATCGCGCGGACGCAGGGCCTGACGGTGGTCGCGTGCACGCACGACCGGCTCGTGATGGAGCTCGCGGACCGCGTCGAGGAGCTGGCCGACGGGCGCCTGGTGACGGGCGAACACCGCGAAGTCTGGAAGCACGTGCAGTCGAAGGAACGGAGCCCGTTTGCGGCGATGGCGCCCGGTACCCAGGAGGACGGCGAGCGGGAACTGTCGTCGCTGATTGGCGCGGATAAGCGGGTGTTCGCAGGAACGCGGCCGCGGGGCGACGAACTGGACGGCGCAGTCGCCGACGCGGACCACGAGGACGAGGCCGGACAAGAGCCGGAGACCGACGTGAGCCGTTGGGCCCGCCCCAGGAGGCAGTGAGAGCGGGCGTGGTCGTCCGGGAGGGAGATTGGCCAGAGTGCCCGGTGCCCAGTGCCCAGTGCCCGGTGATTGACGATTGTCGATTGACGGTCGATTGGAGTGGGGACGGGGAGCTTCGGCAACGCGGCAGGGATTGGTCGGGCAACTGGCGTGCGTCAGGCGTGCCCGCTCCCTCCCGCGTTGTCCCAGTTCCAAGGTCCCTGCGGAATCGACGATCGACAATCGACAATCGTCAATCGTCAATGCCCCGCGTGGGCCGCGACTCCCGGGCGTACCGCGGTTAGCGGGAGGCGGGTGGGGAGATGCGATCGGTGCCCATGTAGGGGCGGAGCTCGCCGGGGACGATGATGCTGCCGTCGGGCTGCTGGTAGTTCTCCATCACGGAGATGAGGGCGCGCACCATACCCAGGCCCGAGCCGTTGAGCATGTGCGGGTGCCGCGCCGGGCCGTCGGGCTTTTCGCGATAGCGGATGTTGGCGCGGCGGGCCTGGAAGTCGAGGCAGTTGGAGATGGACGACACTTCGAGCCACTCGCCCTGGCCCGGAGCCCACATCTCGATGTCGAAGGTGCGGGTGGAGTTGAACCCGAGGTCGCCGGTGCAGAGCTCGACCACCCGGTAGGGGATACCGAGCCGCTCGGGCAGGGTGCGCACGTGCGACACCATGCGCTCGAGCTCGGCCTCGCTCTCCTCGGGCGTGGTGTAGACGAAGAGCTCGACCTTTTCGAACTGGTGGCCGCGCTTGATGCCCCGGACATCGCGGCCGGCCGACATCTTTTCGCGGCGAAAGCAGGGCGTGTGGGCGACGAGCCGCTGCGGCACCGACCCGGGCGGCATGATCTCGTCGCGGTAGAGGTTCACGAACGCCACTTCGGCCGTCGGGATGAAGTAGTAGTCCTCTTCGAAGTCCCGGTAGAGGTTGTCGCGGAACTTCGGCAGCTGGCCCGAGGCGTAGAGCGACGCTTCGTTCAGCATGTAGGGCAGGTAGCACTCGCTATAGCCCGCCTCGGCATGGACGTTCAGGCACCACTGAATGAGCGAGCGGTAGAGGCGGGAGATGAGGCCATCGAGCACGTAGAAGCGCGAGCCAGCCATCTTTGCGCCGCGTTGCAGGTCGATGCCCTGGAGGATTTCGCCAAGCTCCCAGTGAGGCCGCGGTTCGAACTCTAACGTCGGGATCTGGCCAACCTCTTCGACCACTACGTTGCAGCTGTCGTCGGGGCCCTTGGGCACGGCGGGGTCGACGATGTTCGGGACCTCGTAGAGCTTCTCCTGGAGCTCGGCCTGGACCGCCTTGAGCTGCTTTTCGAGGCGGTCGATCTCGTCGCCGACGAGGCGCATCTCCGTGATCTTGATTTCGCGTTGGGCCTGGTCCTTCGACTGGCCGATGGCCTTGCTCGCGGCGTTGCGCTTTGCGCGGAGCGATTCGACCTGCTGGAGGAGCTGGCGGCGGTCGTCGTCGAGCTGGAGGATCCGGTCGATGGGCGCCGAGACGTTCCGCAGGAGCACATCGCGCTTGACGCGCTCGGTGTTCTCGCGGATGTACTGGACGCTCAGCATGGGCTCACTCCAGGGCTGCGGCGATGGCGCGAACGCCGAGGACGCGCACGTCTTCGGCCACTTCAACGAGCGTACCATCGGGGGAGGGGAGGGAAAACGACGCCTCGAGCTCACGGGCGGTTACCCAGCGATGGATGCCGTGCGGGATGGGGGCGTCGAAGTCGACGGGGCCCAGCGGACGCGTGAAGTAGACGTGGTCGATGTGCTGATGGAAGGGCTGGTCCTCGCGGACGATGTCCTCGATGTCCTCGATGAGGATGACCGCGGGTGGCGGGAGGATGCCCGGCGCCTTCGCGGCAATGGTCAGCAGGCCGGGCGGCGGGATGACTTCGACCTGGAGGCCGCTCTCCTCCTCGGCCTCGCGGAGGGCGCCCTGCACGGGGTCTTCGTTCGATTCGAGGTGGCCCCCGGGAGGCAGCCACATGCGCAGCTTCGAGTGCCAGAGCAGGAGCGTGCGGCCGCCCGATACGACGTAGGCGGTAGCCGTGAAGTGCCGCTCCAGCTCTGCGGTCATTCCTTCACCGACTTCAGCTGCGGGAAGAGGATGACTTCGCGGATGGTGGGCTGCTCGGTGAGGATCATCACGAGCCTGTCGATGCCCATACCGAAGCCGCCGGTGGGGGGCATGCCGTGTTCGAGCGCGAAGAGGAAGTCTTCGTCGACGAGCTCGGCCTCTTCATCGCCGGCGTCGCGAAGGCGCAGCTGCTCTTCGAAGCGCTGGCGCTGGTCGATGGGGTCGTTGAGCTCGGTGTAGGCGTTCCCGGCTTCGAAGCCCCCGATGAACACTTCCCAGCGCTCAACGAGCCGCGGATTCTCGGGCTTGCGCTTGGCGAGCGGCGAGAGCTCGATGGGGTAGTCCATGAGGAAGGTCGGCTGCTGCAGGTTGGGCTCGACGTAGTGGCTCATCGCCTCGTCGGCGAGCTTGCCGTAACCCGCGCCGGGCGGAGCATCGACGCCGCGGCGCTCGAGCTCGGCGCGGAGGCTGTCGGCGTCGGGGAACTTGTCGAGGTCGAGGCCGCCGTATTCGCGCAGGGCGTCGTGGAACGTGAGCCGCCGCCACGGGCGCGCGAGCGAGATCTCCTGGCCGCGGAAGTTGAAGACGTCGCGGCCGGTAGCCTCCGCGGCAACGGTGCTGATCATCTCCTCGACCATGTCGGCGACCTGCAGGTAGTCGGCGTAGGCTTCGTAGGTTTCGAGCATGGTGAACTCGGGGTTGTACTTCATGCCGAAGCCTTCGTTGCGAAAGATGCGCCCGAGCTCGTACACCTTTTCGAAGCCGCCAATCACCAGCCGCTTGAGGTGTAGCTCCAGGCTGATGCGCAGGAAGCGGTCCTCGTCGATAGCGTTGTAGTGGGTCACGAACGGCCGCGCGGCCGCGCCGCCCGCAGCCTCCTGGAGCACGGGCGTCTCGACTTCGATGAACCCGCGCCCATCGAGGAAGCGGCGAATGCCCGCGACGACCTTGCTCCGCACGAGGAATCGCTCGCGGGTGTCCTCGTTGGCCATCAGGTCGAGGTAGCGGCGGCGGTGGCGAAGCTCGGCGTCGGCGAGGCCGTGGTACTTCTCGGGCGGGGCGTGGAGCGCCTTCGCGAGCATCACCCACGATGTGGCGCCGACGGTCGGCTGGCCGGTGCGCGTGCGCATGGGTGTGCCGGTCACGCCGACGAAGTCGCCGAGGTCGACCAGGCGGAGGGCGTCGTAGAGCCCGTCGCCGAGCTGGTTCTGGCGGAGGAGGACCTGGATGCGGCCCGAGCCGTCGAGGAGGTCGATGAACGTTGCCTTGCCCATATCGCGGCGAGCCACGACGCGGCCGGCGACGGTCGCGGTGATGCCCTCGGCCTCCGTCTGGCCTTCGGGGAGCGCCTCGACGATCGCGGTGACCGCAGCGGCGGTGTGCGTGCGCACCGCTCGCGTGGGGTAGGGCGGCATGCCGAGGTCGCGAAGCTGGTCGAGCTTCGCCACTCGCTGCGCCATCAGTTCGTCCATGTGGCCTCCCGTTGCACCAGAAAAACGGCCGCCTCCCGGCGGCCTGGGACAGGGCGACGGGAGAAGGCGGCACTAGCCGATCTTGAGAACCTTCAGCTTTATGACGCCCTTGGGCACGTGCACGTCGACGGTATCACCGACGGCCTTGCCGAGCAGCGCCGAGCCCACGGGCGACTCGTTGGAGATTTTGCCGTTCGCCGGGTCGGCTTCCGGGGCGCCAACGATCTGGTACTGGCGCCGTTTGCCGTCCTGTTCCACTTCGACGCGGCTTCCGAGGGCGATGTGGCCCAGCGCCTTCGCCGATTCATCATCAATGATGGTGGCGCGGCGCAGCGTGTCCTCGATGTCGAGGATGCGGCCCTCCAGCATGCCCTGTTCCTGTTTGGCGTCGTCGTATTCGGCGTCGTTCTGGCTCGTGCCCTGTTCCTGGGCATTGTGGATCCGCTCGGCGACCACACGGCGCTGAGCGCGAAGTTCTTCGAGCTCCTCTTCGAGCTTTGCTTTGCCTTCACGCGTGAGCGGAACCTGCTTGTCTGGCATGTCGTACCCTTGAGACCCGCTATTTGCGGGAAAAAGAAGAACTGAGGGCGCACAAACGTCCTCAGTCGCCGCCAGTATAGGGGGGCGGCATCCCAGCCCGCAATTCGAGGACGACATCGCCAATGACCGAGCCGAGCGACGCACACTCTCGCAGCCGGCGAGCTATCGACGGGCTCGACTGGGACCGGGCGAACCCGGAGGGCGAGCCACGCCCTGCCGCACGTGAAAGCGAACAAGGGACGCCCTCTCCGGCGCCGCGGGACCCGGCGGGCGGTTCGCGTCTGCCACTCATCGCCGCGGTCGCGGGGGTTGCGGCGATCGTCGGCGGGCTCGTGGGCGGCGTGGTGGTGGCGGTCGTCGATGGCGGCGACAACGACGGAAGCGAAGCTGGCGGCGACGCACCCCAGACGACCCACATCACGGTCGAGCAGACGAGCGCGATCGCGGAGGTAGCGGCGAAGGCGCGGCCATCGGTGATTCGCCTGCAGAGCACCCGGCGGACGCCGACGGGCATCGAGCAGGACGTGGGCAGCGGGGTGGTGCTCGACGACGAGGGGCACGTGCTCACGAACGCCCACGTGGTGCTCGGGACCGAAAGCCTGAAGGCGGTGCTGCCGGACGGCAGCGAACGGCCGGCCATCCTGCTCGGGCATGACTACCCGTTCACCGACCTCGCGGTGGTCCAGGTTGGGCCGGGGTCGTTCCCGCCGGTGGCCATCGGAGATTCATCGCAGCTGGCGGTGGGCGAAACGGTCGTGGCGATCGGCAACCCGCTTTCCGAATTCGATGGGAGCGTGAGCGTGGGCGTGGTTAGCGGGCTGAACCGCAAGCGCGTGTTCGATGGCGTGCTCCAGCCCGATCTGATCCAGACCGACGCGGCGGTGAACAGCGGCAACAGCGGTGGCGCGCTCCTGAACCTTCGCGGCGAATTCGTGGGGATGCCGACGGCCGTGTTGCGCGATGCGGGCAACGGGCCGTCCGTGGAGGGCATCGCCTTTGCGCTGCCTTCGAACCGCGTGATGGAGATCGCACGCACGATCATCGCGACGGGCAGTTCGTACCCGCGGCCTACGATGGGCATCGCGCACATCGACCTCGACCCCGCATCGGGGAACGCGAGCCGGCTGGCGGTGGATCGTGGAGCGCTCGTCACCGACGTGGCGAGCGGCAGCGCGGCCGCGGCGGCGGGTATTGTGCCGGGCGATATCGTGACGCGCATCGGCGACCAGGACGTGAACCCGGACAACCCGTTCCTGAACGCGATGGCGCACTACCGGCCGGGCGAAACGGTGCGGGTTGTCCTCAACCGTGGTGGCCGGATAATCGAGGCAGAGGTTCATCTTGGCCAACGCAGCTAGGACAACCCCAACGCGACTCCGGGGCGCCCGCCTATGAGCCGGCGCGGCGGGCAGCTGCCGTGGGGCAACCGCCGCTCCCCCACCCTCTACGGTTCGCGCCAGCCGAGCGTCGGCCAGCCGCTCGCCCTGGGGCTCATCGTGGTTGGCGTGCTGGCGCTCGCGGTCTTCCTGTTCATGCGCGCCTGCGGCGGTGGCGGCTGCAACGACACGTACTGCTCTTCGGACAAGGACATCCAGCCGCCCGAAGGCTATGAGCGCGTGACGGGCATCTACGAGTACAACGAATCGAAGGGCCCGATCCCCGAGGGGAACACGCTCAACGTCACGCTCTCGCTGACACGCGACGTGCAGGACAGCCGCAACCTGAGCTTCTACCGGTACGTCGAGGAGTCGCAGGTGTGGGAGCCGGTGGCTCCGGCCACGCTCGAAGCCGACGGCAAGAACGTCACCGGGACGCTGAACGACGCGCCGAAGATCATGACCGTCCTGCGCCGCACGTCGCCGGCAGGACATGTGGTGGCCTACCTGCCGCACAACGGCCAGCTGCACCCCGAGGCGAAAGGCAAGATCACCATCCTCCATACGCGCGACTACCAGCCGGCCGCCGACGGGACGGTCACCGGGTCGATCAGCACGCTCCAGCCCGAGCAGGGCGTCGCCTGGTACCCGACCATCTCCTCCGACGCGAGCATGCTCCCAATCGTTGACGGCATCCTCTCTTCGGCGCCGAGCCGTTCGAACCACGTGGCGCAGATCGTGAAGCTCGCGACGGATGCCGGGTTCGCCGGCATCGACATTGCCTACATGGACCTGCGGCCGGACGAGCGCACGAACTTCACGCTGTTCATCGCGGAGCTGGCTTCGGCACTGCACGCGAAGCAGAAGGTGCTGACGTTGACGCTTCCGCCACCACAGAAGGTGCAGGATCGCATCGACGAGGGCGCCTACGACTGGGCACAGCTCGGGAAGGCGGCGGACGTTGTGCAGATGGCGCCGTACCGCGACCAGGGGAAGTACCGGCAGGTGATGCCGGACCTGCTGCAGTACCTGGTGGGTGTCGTGGACCCGAGCAAACTCGTGCTCACTGTCTCGCCCTATGCCACGGAGGCGTCGTCGGACGGGATCAGGACCATGCAACTGACGGACGCAATGGTGATAGCTACGAAGCTGCAGCTCCGTGTAGGCGCCGATAGCAAGGTGGAAACGAACACCAACGTGGACGTGGTCGGCGTAAACATCGACCGCAGCGAGAACCTGACCGGTATCAGCTGGTCGCCCGAGGCGGCGAGCGTGTTCTTCACCTATAAGCAGGGCAGCGGCCGCACCGTGTACCTGGAAAACTTCTTCAGCATCGGGTTCAAGCTCGAACTGATCCCGCAGTTCAAGTTGGGCGGCGTGGCAATCGAGGATGCGAGCGCGAACCGGTTCCTGGGCGACATCTGGACCGCGCTCAACCCGTTCATCACGAGCGGCCAGCCGATCCTCATGCAGCCGAACCCGGAGGACCTGAAGCCGCAGTGGAGCGTGAGCAAGGGCGAGACCGACCGCGGCGACCGCGGCATCCTCACGTGGACGACGCCGTCGGAGCCCGGGCGGTACACGGTCACGCTCACGCTGAGCGATGGCGTGGCGCGCTTCCAGAACGCGATCCCGGTTGAAGTGCAGGCCAAGGAGACGGCCGGCGCAACGCCTTCGGCGGGTGGCTAGCCATGGCGCAGTCGCGCCTGAAGGTGGCAGGCGGCACAGCCCGGGGACTGCCCATCACGGAGCCCCGCGGAGTACGGCTGCGGCCCACATCCGGGCTGGTGCGCGAAGCCATCTTCAACATCCTCGGCGACCTCGTGGATGGCGCGCGTGTGCTCGACCTCTACGCGGGGACGGGCGCGCTGGGCATCGAGGCGCTTTCGCGGGGGGCGCGCGAGGCCGTGTTCGTGGAAGGTGACGGCGCGACCTGCCAGGCGATCCTGCAGACGCTGGCGCGCGCGGGATTTTCGGACCGGGCAACGGTGGTGCGCGGTCGGCTTCCGGCGGCGCTGAGCACGCTCAGCGGGCCATTCGACCTGATATTACTGGACCCACCCTACCAGCTAGAGTCGGCAACAGAGACACTGTTCGGAGTATCAGGTTTGCTTGGGCCGGGGGCATTAGTCGTCTATGAGCATGGATCTCGTTACAATCCGCCGGAACAACCAACGGGCCTGACGCTGTTGGAGCGACGTGTCTATGGGGACACGGCGATTGCGGTATATGCCCTACAGGAGGGGGAATGAGGATTGCAGTCTTCCCGGGAGGATTCGACCCGGTGACGAATGGGCATCTCGACCTCGTTCGGCGGATGACGCACCTCTTCGACAGGGTGATCGTCGCCGTGGTCCGGGGGCGCGAAAAGTCGGGCATGTTCACGTGGGAGGAGCGGATCGAGCTCTTCCGGAAGGCGGTGGAAGACATGCCGCAGGTCGAAGTAGAAGGCTTCGACGAGATGACGGTGGAGTTCGCGAAGAGGAAAGGGGCGGTCGCGATCGTCCGCGGTATTCGCGCAGTGAGTGACTTCGAAGCAGAATTCGATATGGCCCTGATGAACCGGAAGATGGCGCCGCATCTCGAATCCGTGTACCTGATGGCGAACCAGGAGTTCCTGTACATCAGTGCGAGCCGCATCCGGGAGGTATCTCGACTGGGATACGATGTGGCGGACCTTGTTCCGCCACATGTACGGACGGCTATCCGGGAGAAACTGGACCAGTCCCAGTCGTAATAGGAGTGGCCCAGGGGCAACGTGGAGATCCTCGACCTCATCGACAGTCTTGAAGAGCTGGTGGTCCAGGCCCGGCGACTGCCCGTCGGTGGGAACCTTGTTGTGGACCGGAAGCGGATGCTGGATGTCATCGATCAGATGCGGCTGGCGGTGCCGGCAGATCTGCGGCAGGCGGCCCAGATCATCGAATCGCGCGATCAGATTCTCGAAGATGCCCAGCAGAACGCATCGGAAGTATTGCGGAAGGCCGAGGACGAACGCGCGCGAAGGCTCGACGAGAGTTCGGTGATGCGCGAGGCGCAGGAACGGAGTCAGCGGCTATTGATGGATTCGGAAGCGCGTGCTCGAGAGACGATTGCAGAAGCGGATGCAACGGCGGCAGCCCACTTGAGCGAAGCTGCGGAAGCGGCCAGCAGGCAACTGGATGACGCAGACCAGTACGCACTCGAAGTGCTGCGGAGGCTGGAAAACCAGCTACAGGCTTTCCTCGAATCTATCCGCATGAGCATCGCGAGCCTGCAGGAAAAGCGCTAGTGCGCGACCTTTCGGGCCAGTAGCTTCGAAAAAGTCGCGCGGATAGTCTCCCACACAAAGCACGGCTGTGTTACGGTGACGGTGATGCGACGCCGTCCTGGGTTCGGCGGCAACGCAAAGCACGTCGAGGGATAGAATGGCTGAATTCACCGTGATCAAAGAAACCGAAGCGCCGCGACCAGCACGCCAGACAGGACGCCTGGCGGCCCGCATGCGGGAATACGAAAAGTACCTGGACAGCGTTTCTCCGGGGAAGGCGGGCAAGCTGGTACCGGCCAAGGGCGAATCGCCACGTGGCGTGGCCTTGCGGGTTAGCCGCGCCGCCAAGCGCAGCAACCGCACGGTGAACACGTGGGTTTCCGACGGGATTGTCTACTTCACCGTCGTCTAACCATCCCACATCATGGGGAAACGAAAGCGGGGGCCGATTGGCCCCCGCTTCTGTGTGCAACGGGTTCGGGCGTTAGTTGCGGTCGCTGGCCGCCCGTTCCTCCGACGACACGAGCGCGAAGGAGGGAACTTCCCGGGTGCGGCTGTTCCAGCGGCCGGAGCCGCCGTTGCGCCCGGACGACGAACTCTCGTCGCCTTCCTTCTCCTTGGTCTCCCTGGTGTTCTCGCGCTCGCGGCGGTCGGGCAGCTCGGTGATGCTGGCGCCGCTACCGGTGGTTTCGATGGTGCCGCGCACGGTTGCGCCTTCTTCGACAACGAGCGTGGCAGTCTTGATAGTGCCGGTGATGACGCCCGAGGAGGTCACGAGCAGGCGGCCGCTGCAGACGACGTCGCCTTCGATGACGCCGCGGATCTGCACGTCGCGGGCCTGGATCTTCGCCTTGGCACGCGCATCCCGTTCGATGGTGAGCTGGCCGGAGCAGACGATCTCGCCGCTGATGGAGCCGAGAACGCGGAGGTCCTGTGCGGTTTCGTACTTGCCGTCGAAGGTGGATTCAGCATCGACGACGCTCTCGGCGCGGGCAGGGCGCTGGGGCTGCTGCGACTGCGGCTGAATCTCCGTCTCTTCATCGAGTTCGCGGCCGCGCTGGTTGCGTGCTTGTTGTGGCTGCTGCTGTGGCATGGTGTACTCGCCCTCCGGTACGTCTGGCTGTTCGGCATAGGCGGACGTCAAATCGGTGTACCGGCCGTCCCGCTGGTTCTTCTTGAGCATGATTGCCCTCCCGGCATAGCCGAATAGTGGCGGCCGCGAATCCGGCCTTGATGCGCACCTTATTCCCGTTGCATAACAGGTGTCTAGCGCAGCGTAAAGATTTCTGCGCTCTCAGAGAAGCATCCCGGCATCCAATCCGCAGAAAATTGCAAGGATTTTGCTTAGACCACCACGTTCAGCAGCCGGCCCGGCACGTAGATCACGCGGCGCGGCTCCTTGCCGCCCAGCAGCTCGGCCATGCGCGGCGATGCGAACGCTGCGGCCCGCGCCTGCTCCTCCGTCGCACCGGCGGGGAGGGTCAGGCGGTCGCGGACCTTGCCGTTCACCTGGAGGACGATTTCGACCTCCTCGTCGCGCGCGAGATCGGGATCGAAGCGCGGCCAGCGCTGCTGGTGAATGCTGTAGGGCTTGCCCAGCCGCGACCAGAGCTCCTCGGTGATGTGCGGGGCGAGGGGGGCCGCCAGCAGCAGCATCGTTTCGATGGCCTCGTTCCACGCGGTGCGGTCCACCGGGCCGGCGTCGCGGCGCTTCTGGAGGCCGCTGGCCAGCTCCATCTGCTTCGAGATGAGGGTGTTGAAGGCGAACTCCTCGATGTCCTTCATGGCGTCGCGAATGGTCTTGTGTGTCAGGCGGCGCAGGTCGCGCGCTTCGGGTGACTCCGGGGCATCGGTGAACTGCACCGGTTCGAGCACGAGCGACCAGATGCGGTTCAGCCAGCGGA
>JBLNCO010000279.1:0-14330 GCA_050260715.1 Hyphomicrobiales bacterium
CTGGCCTTCGACCTGGCTCGTCATCGCCACGCTCATCGGCGGCACGCTCTCCGCGGCGGGCGCGAACACCATTAACTGCTGGTACGACCGCGATATCGACGCCGTGATGAAGCGCACACGCGGGCGGCCGCTCGTCACCGGCGAAATCGAGCCGGCGCACGGTCTCGCGTTCGGCATCGCCCTGGGCGCCGGTGCGTTCCTCTTCCTGTGGGCCGCGACGACCCTCGCGGCCGCCGTCCTCTCGCTCTCGGCGCTGCTGTTCTACGTGTTCATCTACACCATCTGGCTCAAGCGCCGGACGCCCCAGAACATCGTCATCGGGGGCGCGGCCGGCGCGTTCCCGCCGATGGTCGGCTGGGCTGCCGTCACTGGCGACATTGGCCTCGCCGCGTGGGTGATGTTCGCCATCATCTTCTTCTGGACCCCACCGCACTTCTGGGCACTCGCCCTGCGCCTCGAGAACGACTACGCCGAGGCCGGCGTGCCCATGCTCCCGGTCACCGACGGCCCGGCGTACACGCGGGTGCAGATCCTGCGCTATTCGGTCCTGCTGGTCCTCGTGTCGCTGCTGCTGGCGCCCGCGGCCAACCTCACGTGGATCTACCTGCCGTCGGCACTGGCGACCGGCGGGCTGTTCGTCTGGTACGCGTGGCGCCTCTTCCGCTCGCCGGAGAGTGAGTCGCCGATGACGCTTTACAAGTGGTCGCTGCTGTACCTGGCTCTGCTGTTCGTGTCGATGGGCCTCGACGCGGCCATCCTCGGCTAGCCGCCAGCCTCACCGCTCCTTCCAGGCTCGACGCCGAACCGGCCCGCCGCGGTATGACCGTGGAAATCGAACGCCGTCGCCCGCAGGCTAACCTGCGCGCAAACGCTCCTCGATGAGCTCGCGCAGGACTTCCGCCTGGCTGTGTTCGCCGTCCCTGGCGCCGTAGAGGAGTGTCAGGTGGCCGTTTCGAGCGCGTTCGACCAGCCGCTCGAGGGCTGCTGCGGCCTCGGTGCCGGCCAGCTCCTGGCGGTACCGGCGCCGGAACTCCTCCCATTTCTCGACTTCGTGCCCGTACCAGCGGCGGAGCTCCGTGCTCGGCGCGACCTCGCGGAACCACTCGTCAGCCTGCAGCTCGTCCTTCGAAACGCCCCGCGGCCACACGCGGTCGACGAGCACGCGGTAGCCCTCGCCGGGACCGGGGTCATCGTAGACGCGCCGGATACTCACGCCGCTGGCCATGGCGCCACCTCCCCCCTGGTGCCTGCATCAGCCGCTGTTCGGCCCCTCGGCCGCCACCCTGCCCGCCGCCTGCTCCGCGGCGTGGCGTTCCCGTTCGAGCTGCCGGTCCATGCGCTCGGTTTCGCGCTCCTCGTGCTGCACCCAGCCGTAGGCGACGATGCCGAGCGCCGCGAGGAAGAGCAGGTCGCCGAACACCCACATGGTGATGCCCGCCAGTTCCTGGTCGGTCAGGGCCGAGGGCCCCCACGCCCGCGTGAGCGACTCGTAGTGCGGATAGAGGGGGCTGCCGGCGCTGTAAATCGCGAGCGCCAGGAACGAGTTCTGGGGCATCTGCAGGAAGAGATAGAGCAGGCGAACCGGGTGGTTCATCCGCCAGGGCGAAGGATCGACGGCCACGACCGGCCACCAGAACAGCAGCGCCGCGGCGATGTACCACAGGTGCTCCATCCGGTGGAGCCAGGCGTTTTCGAGCGCGGCGTTAAAGATGGGCAGGAAGTGGGACAGCCACATCGTCCCGGCGAACACCAGCCACGCCACGACCGGGAACGCGATCACCTTTACGGGCCAGCTGTGCAGGATGGGGAGCAGGACGTCTTTGCGCACGCGTGGCGACGCGACGCGCAGCGCGAGCGTGATCGGCGCGCCGAGCAGCAGCAGCGGCGCCGAAACCATCGTCAGGATCATGTGTTGCCACATGTGCGCGGCGAAGAGCGTGGTGTCGTACGCCGCCAACGGCGACATGATCGCGACCACCAGCGACGCCAGTCCGAGGGCGAAGTACACGCTCCGGCGCTTCGGCACGGGCGAATGCGGATGGGCGCGGTTCACGTGGCGCACAGCCGAGTAGTACACCCACGCAGCCAGCCCAATGGAGATGATGAACAGGGGGTCGAGGTCCCAGCCGGTAATGAGCGTCGAAAACGTGGGCTTTTCGAGGACGGTCGTGCCGTGGGCGAGGGCTACGCCCGGCGCCAATGCCGCGGCGAGGCTACAGGCGACGACCCAGGACCGAACTCGTTTCATGGCAGTATCGAACGCAGCTCGCTGGTGATGGACGCTCAGCGGCCCGTAGGGGTCTCCGGGGCCCAGTGTGGCACAGCAAGGGCCGCCAGGCGAATTCAGCGGGGACCACGCGGGCCCTTTCCCGAGGCCCTTTCACGTTCCTTGACGCCTATAGGGGGTCGAGCTATAACTTCGATTGCGACGCCGTTCACAACCGGAAGGTTTCGGAAGCGCGTTACGTGCGCCCAGCGAGAGACGGCGATTGAATGCCCGGTGGGTTTCGAGGCGTAGAGGGGGAACGCACGGTAATGCGTAGTGCCACGTGGCGACGGAACTTCCGCAAGTCTCTCACCATCTTCTCCGCCGCCCTGTCGGCGCTCCTCATCTCGGTAGGTATCGCTTCGGCGGGCTTCGGCCAGCCCGCTGGCATCACCGATGAAGCGCACGACATGCACGACCTCTATCTGCTGCTCCTGGCGATGGCAGCCGTCGTGTTCATCGGCGTCGAGGCGATGCTGCTCTTCATCATCTTCCGCTATCGCCGCCGGAACGATGACCTGCCGCCGCAGACCCACGGCAACAACTTCCTCGAGGTCGTCTGGACCTCGATCCCGATCATCATCGTCCTCATCCTGTTCGTCTTCTCGTTCATCGTCCTCGTCGATGTCGACGACAGCGCCGACTCCAAGGACCTCACCGTCGACGTGGAAGGTTTCCAGTTCCAGTGGAGCTTCCGGTACAACCTGAACGACCTCGGGCCCGGCAGCGACCCGAACAAAGCCGGGTACGTCTCGGTCACCGGCACGGCCGCCGAGGAGCCGACGCTCGTTATCCCGGTCGATGAGCCGGTGGAATTCCGCCTGCACTCCAACGATGTGATCCACTCGTTCTACGTGCGCGACTTCCTTTACAAGCTCGACGTCATTCCGGGCCGCGACAACCGGTTCGTGGTGACCGCCCGCGAGCTGGGGACCTTCCACGGCCAGTGCGCCGAGCTCTGCGGGCTGAACCACGCCGACATGATCTTCCATCTGAAGGTGGTGACGCGGGAGGAGTTCGACCAGTACATCGCAAGCCTGCCGGTGCAGCAGGACGAGAACCAGCAAGGACAAGTGCGGAAGCCATAGGGCACCGTTTCCGGAGTTCGCCGGCTCCGGCCGGCAAGGAACAGCGCGCGATAAGGGCAGGAGGCCCGCGGGAGGACGAAGATGGCAACCATCGCGGTACCGAAGACAACCGGCTACGAACGCCCGGCAATCCTCGATTGGCTCACCACGGTCGACCACAAGAAGCTCGGCCTGATGTACCTCTACACCTCGATGTTCTTTTTCGGGGTGGGCGGCATCCTCGCGCTCCTCGTCCGAACCCAGCTTGCCGTCGCCGACAACAACTTCCTGGGCCATCACGCGTACAACCAGATCTTCACGATGCACGCGTCGGCGATGCTCTTCCTGTTCATCATCCCGATCTGGGCGGCCTTCGGTAACTACCTGGTCCCGCTGCAGATCGGCGCCGTCGATATGGCCTTCCCGCGCATCAACGCCCTTTCCTTCTGGCTCTTTCCTCCCGCAGGCATCCTCATGTTCGCCGGCTTCCTCGTCGATGGTGGCTCCGCCCAGGCCGGCTGGACCGCGTACAGCCCCCTCGCCCGCACGCTCGGCACCGGCATGGACCTCTGGATCATCGCGGTCATCATGCTCGGCATCTCCTCGACCATCGGCGCAGCGAACTTCCTGGTGACCATGTTCCGGATGCGCGCGCCGGGCATGACGATGTTTCGTATGTCGCCTTTCTGCTGGAACATGCTCGTCACGTCGATTCTCCAGCTGCTGGCGACGCCGGTCCTCGCGTCCGCGCTCTGCATGCTCTACATCGACCGCAACTTCGGCGGCTCGTTCTTCGACCCGAACCATGGCGGAAACGCGGTCCTCTGGCAGAACGTGTTCTGGTTCTACTCGCACCCCGCCGTCTACATCATGATTCTGCCGGGCATGGGCATCGTCTCCGAAGTGATTCCCGTGTTCTCGCGGAAGCCCATCTTCGGCTACAAGGCGTTCGTCTTCGCGACCATGGGCATCGGCGGCCTGGGCTTCAGCGTGTGGGCCCACCACATGTTCACCACGGGCGCGGTGCTCAAGCCGTTCTTCGGCTTCATGACCTTCATGATCGGCATCCCCACGGGCGTGAAGATCTTCAACTGGCTCGCGACGATGTGGCGGGGCTCAATCAGCCTCGAAACACCGATGCTCTTCGCCATCGGCTTCGTGAGCATGTTCCTCATCGGCGGCATCAACGGCACGTTCAGCGCCGCCGTGCCGGTCGACTTCGCCATCCACGACACCTACTTCGTGGTGGCGCACATCCATTACGTGCTCTTCGGCGGCGCAGTGTTCGCGGTGTTCTCGGGAATCTACTACTGGTTCCCGAAGTTCTGGGGACGCCGGCTCGATGAGCGGCTCGGCGTGACGCACTTCATCCTGATGTTCATCGGGTTCAACCTGGCGTTCTTCCCGATGCACCTGCTCGGGCTCGACGGCATGCCGCGGCGCATCGCGACCTACCAGGACTTCAACCACTGGGAGACGCTGAACTTCATCTCCACGGTTGGCGCGTTCCTCATCGCGGTCTCGATGATTCCGTTCCTTATCGCCGTCGTGTCCGCGTTCATGCGTCCGAAGGACCAGCCGGATGACCCGTGGGAGGGCCAGACGCTCGAGTGGGCGACGACCTCTCCGCCTCCGCCGCACAACTTCGACAGCCTGCCTGAAATTCATTCGGAGCGGCCGGTGTTCGACCTGCGCCACGGCATTACGCATACCGGCGTCCATCCCGCCACCGGCGAAAACCGAGGTTAGGAGTCAAGATGGCGGCGCACGCTACAGCACAACGGCGCGGGCAGCTCAGCAATGGGATGCTCGGGTTCATCCTCTTCATCGCGTCGGAGGTGATGTTCTTCGGCGGTCTCTTCGCGGCCTACTTCATCGCCCGCGCGGACTCGCCGAGCTGGCCCCCGACGGAGCTCCTGACCGAGGACCAGATCGCGCGCGGAGTGGAGCTGCACCTCGAATGGCTGCTGCCCACCATCGCCACGATCCTCCTCGTGCTGAGCTCGGTCACGGTTCAGATCAGCGTGTTGCAGGTGCAGCGCGGCAATCGCACCGCGATGATCTGGTGGCTCTTCGTCTCCATCGTGCTGGGCCTCGTGTTCCTCTCGATGCAGATGTATGACTACTCCCAGCTGCCGTTCTCGTCGGGCGACACCATCTACGGCACCACCTTCTACACGCTGACCGGGTTCCACGGCGCGCACGTGGCCGGCGGGGTCATCTTTATGACCGTGGTGTTGGTGCGCGCGATGGGCGGCCAGTTCGATGCAATGCACCACGAAGCGGTCGAAGCCGCCTCGTTCTACTGGCACTTCGTCGATGTCGTCTGGCTCGCGCTCTTCACCACCCTGTACATCGTCGGCTAGCGAGCCAGCTCCAGGAGTTTCATCGGAATGAGCAGTCAAAGCGCAGGACACGGCGGTCACGACGACCCGGAAGTCCATCTCCCGGACCCCAGCGTCTGGCCGCTGGTTGCTGGCGTCGCCGCCGCCATTTTCGGGGCCGCCCTCATCTTCTGGTCCCGCGATAGGGACAACGACTTCGCGGGCCCGCTCGTGGGGCTCACGCTCCTGCTGCTCTTCCTTTCCGCCTTCGGTTGGGGCTGGCAGGACTACCACATGCGGCGCAAGGCGGCCCTCGGCGAACACGCACCGGCACGGCGCAACCCGCGCTTCACGCAGGTGGTCACCTTCGCCATCGCGGAGGGCCAGCTGGCCGCCGCCCGCGCAACTGATGGCATCATCACCGAGCTCGAAGGCTCCGACCTGCGGGATGTCGCCGGGTTCCAGGACCTCCGCATCATCGTCTCGCCCGCCGACGTCGGCCCGTCGCAGGTACTGGTCGAAACGACGTGGTCGGAGCGCGAGGACCTCGCGACCTACGAAGAGACTCGCCGCAGCCTCGTTGACCGCATCGCGCGGCACGGCGCCGAAGTGGTCCCTGGCTCCGTGCAGGTCTTCGACATGGAAGTCGTACGCGACACCAAGGACACGTCCTTCAAGTTCGGGCTCGGCGCCGCGGCGTCGGTGTTCGGTGCGCTGATCGTCGGCGGCTTCATGCTCGGTGCAGGCCTCACCGCGTTCCAGGAGGACCGCCCGGTCGCCGAAGGCGGCGAAACCCCCGGCACCACCACTCCCGACCCGTATCGCGTCACGGCGACGGACAACAAGTTCAACGTCAACACGCTGGCCGCGCCGCCGAACACGCAGGTTACGTTCACGCTCGTGAACAACGGCACGGCTCCGCATAACCTCGCCTTCTACACCGACGAATCGGCGAGCACGCCGCTTGCCGAAGGCTCGGTGGGCAACCACCTCGATGGCGGCAACACCGAGGAGATCACGTTCACCACTCCCGGTCCGGGCACCTACTACTTCCACTGCGACTTCCACCCGGACCAGATGAACGGCACGTTCATCGTCAGCGCGGACGCTCCCGCGCCGGGCGGCGCCGGAGGGGGTGCTGGCGGCGGCGGTGCGGAGAACGGCGGTGGCGAAGCCCCCGCTGGCGGCGCCGTCGTGAACGCGACCGACAACAAGTTCGATAAGGCCAGCCTCGAAGCAACCGCCGGCCAGGAACTGACGGTCACCCTGAACAACAAGGGCAAGGTGCCGCACAACATCCACTTCTACGACAAGAAGGGCGGCGACACGCTCGCGGATGGGGCCGAAGGGGCCATCCTCCAGGGCGGCAAGACCGAGACCCTCAAGTTCACGCCGCCGCAGCCGGGCCAGTACTACTACCAGTGCGACCTGCACCCGGACCAGATGAACGGCACGCTGACGGTTAAATAGCGCGCTCGCTCATCGCACCACACCACCAGAGGGCCGCCCACAGGCGGCCCTTTCCGCGCCCGGCCCGACGCCCGCATCCGGCGGCGGTCCCCGCAGCCCCGGCGGAAACCGGTAAGATTGGCCCGCCAGCACGAGCGAGGGAGATTCGCATGACCCTTTCGAGCCCCGAAACGCTGCTCGACCTCCATCACCGCATGCTTCGCATCCGGCTCTTCGAGGAAGAGGCCGGCAAGCTGAGCGAGGCCGGGAAGATCCCGGGAGCGCTCCATCTTTATGTCGGCGAGGAGGCGGTGGCGGCCGGCGTCATGGCCCACCTCTCCGACGACGACCAGATCACGAGCACGCACCGCGGCCACGGCCACCTCGTCGCCAAAGGCGGCGACCTCAAGCAGATGTACGCCGAACTGTTCGGCCGCGCGACAGGCTACTGCAAGGGCAAGGGCGGCAGTATGCACATCGCCGACCTCGACCTTGGCATGCTGGGGGCGAACGGCATCGTGGGCGGTGGCCCGCCGATGGCCGTGGGCGCAGCCTTCTCCAATAAATATAGAAAGACGCAGAACGTCGCCGTCTGCTTCTTCGGCGACGGGGCGAGCAACGAGGGCACGTTCCACGAAGCCGCGAACATGGCCGCGCTGTATCGCCTGCCGCTCGTCTTCGTGTGCGAAAACAACGGGTTCGGCGAGTTCACCAGGCAGGAACGCCACCAGGCCATCCACGATGTCGCCGATCGCGCGAGCGCCTACGGCATGCCCGGTGCGGTCGTCGATGGCATGGACGTGATGGCGGTGTACGAGACGGCCGGCGAAGCCATCGCCCGGGCGCGCCGCGGCGATGGACCCACGCTGCTCGAGGCGAAAACCTACCGCTTCTTCGACCACGTCGGCGTGCGCGGCATGGGTGTCGTCTACCGCTCCGACGACGAAGTGCGGGAGTGGCGCAAACGCGACCCGATCGACCTCTTCGAGGCGCGGCTTGCGGAGATGGGCATCCTCACGCGAGAAGCTGCGAACGAAGTGCGCGAACGGATCCTGTTCGAGGTCCGCGAAGCCATCGCCTTCGCCGAAAGCAGCCCGTTCCCGAAGCCCGAGGCGCTGCTCGAGGATGTGTACACGGTCGCCGGAGGTGTGGCATGACCACCGCCGAAGCACCCGCCGGACGTTCGATCCCGTACGTCACCGCCGTCAACGAAGCGATCGCGCAGCTCATGCGCGAAGACCCGGACGTGTTCCTTGCAGGCGAAGACGTTGCCCTCTACGGGAGCGTGTTCGGTATCAGCCGCGGTCTGCTGGCGGAATTCGGCCCCGAGCGCGTGGTCGACACGCCGATTTCCGAGTCGGGCATCCTCGGCCTCGGCATCGGCGCAGCGGCGACCGGCCTGCGACCGATCATCGACATTATGTTCATGGACTTCATGGGCGTCTGCATGGACCAGCTGGTCAACCAGGCGGCCAAGATGAAGTACATGTTCGGCGGCAAGGCGAAGCTGCCACTCACCATCCACACCATGGCCGGCGGTGGCCGCAGCCTTGCGGCCCAGCACAGCCAGAGCCTCGAGGCGTGGTTCTGCCACGTGCCCGGCCTCAAGGTGGTGATGCCATCAGGCGCCTACGAAGCAAAGGGCCTGATGGCCGCCGCCGTCCACGACGACAACCCGGTGATGGTCGTCAACCAGAAGTCGCTGTTGGCGGCCAGCGCGGTCGTGCCCGAAGAGCTCTACGAGATCCCCCTGGGTCAGGCGAACATCGTGCGGCCGGGCTCGAACTTCACGATCCTCGCTATCGGCGCGATGGTTCCGGCCGCGGTGGAGGCTGCGGAGGCGCTTGCGGCGGACGGCCTCGACGTCGAGGTCATCGACCCGCGCACGCTGCAGCCGTTCGACATCGACACCGTCGTTGCTTCGGTGCGAAAGACGCACCGCGCGCTCGTCGCACACGAGGCGGTGCGCTTCGGCGGCATCGGGGGCGAGTTCGCGGCGCAAATCCAGGAGGAGGCGTTCGACTATCTCGACGCCCCGGTCGGCCGGGTCGGTGCGCCCTTCTCGCCGGTGCCGTTCAGCCCCGCGCTCGAACAGCACTATGTGCCGAACGCCGAGAAGATCGCGAACGAGGTCCGGAAGATCCTCGGCAAGCAGGTCTAGGATGGCGCGAGGGCCCATCGGCATCATCGCCAACCCGCAGTCGGGGAAGGACATCCGGCGGCTGGTCGCGCAGGCGTCGGTGTTCGACAACCAGGAGAAGCGATCGATCGTCCGGCGCGCAATCCTCGGCGCCGCCGCGGCCGGCGCGTCGGACTTCCTGTTCATGCCCGACCCCCACCGCATCGTCGAGGACGCGCTCGATCGGCTGGACGCCGATGCCACGTTCGCGGCCGTCGACGTCCCGGGGACAGCCAGCGCCATCGATACGACGGAGGCGGCCGCAGCGATGCGCGAAGCGGGGGCGGCGGTCATCATCACGCTGGGTGGCGATGGGACGAACCGTGCCGTGGCGAAGGGCTGGCTCGACTCGCCGCTGATCGCCATCTCGACCGGCACGAACAACGTGTTCCCGCGGATGATCGAGGCGACGGTCGCGGGGGCGGCGGCCGGGCTCGTCGCATCCGGATCCGTGCCGCTGGAGGCGGGCTCGGCCCGGGCGAAGCGGCTCCGCGTCGCGATCGAGGGCGAGCCAGATGACCTCGCGCTGATCGATGTCGCGCTCGTCGACGAACGGTTCGTGGCCGCGCGCGCCGTTTGGATGCCACAGACGCTACGCACGCTCGTGCTTTCGCGCGCAAACCCGGCTGCGGTCGGGCTTTCCGCGATTGGCGGGCTGTTGCGCCCGGTGTCGAGGTCCGAGCCCGGCGGGCTGGTCGTGCAGTGTGGTGAAGGCGGGCGGCCGCTGATGGCTCCCCTCGCGCCCGGCTACTACGACGACGTGTGCGTGCGTTCGGCCGACCGGCTCGAAGAAGGCGAACCGGTGGTCCTTGAAGGCCCGGGCATCATGGCCCTCGATGGGGAGCGCGAAATCGTCCTGCGGCCGGGGCAACGGGCGGAAGTGACCGTGCTGCGCGACGGCCCCCACGTGGTGGATGTCGAACGCGTGCTGCAGCTGGCCGCCTGCAACGGCCACTTCTGGAGTGATCACGGAGAGCGCGATGGCAACTGAAGTGCTGATCCCGAAGCTCGGGATGACCATGACCGAGGGCACGGTGGCCGAGTGGGTCGTGCCCGACGGCGGCGAAGTGAAGACCGGCGAGGTCATCTATCGCCTCGAGACCGAGAAGATCGAGTTCCAGGTCGAAGCTGAAACGGACGGTATCGTCCGGCACCTCGTGCCCGAGGGAACGACGCTGCCGCCGGGATCGGTGGTCGGCTACGTGCTCGCGCCCGGCGAAGCGATGCCCGCGGGCGCACCTGCAGCAGCACCGGCAGCCGCCATACCCACGAGTCCGAACGGTGCATCAGCCGCGCCCATCCCGGCGCAGGCCGTGACGCTCGAAGGCGGCCGCGTGCCGGCGTCGCCCATCGCGCGCCGCCTGGCCAAGGAAGCGGGACTCGCCCTCGAGAGCATCGCCGGGACCGGCCCGAACGGCCGAGTCACCGAGGCGGATGTCCTGCGGGCGAAGGCGGCGCCGCCCGTACGTCCGGCGCCTTCCGCCGCCCCGGCCGGTGCGCCGGTACCACAGCGCGAAGTGCTCGCGTCGCCGCTCGCGCGGCGCCTCGCGGAGAAGCTCGGCGTCGACCTCGCAACCGTTCGCGGCAGCGGGCCGGGCGGCCGCATCACACAGGAAGACGTGGAGGCGGCGGCGGCCGCACCTCGTCGGGCTCCTGCCGCGGCCACAGAGCCAGCGGCGGCTCAAAGGCACGCCGCTGGCGAGGTCATCCCGGTGCGCGGCATGCGCAAGGTCATCGCCGAACGCATGCACGCCAGCCTCCAGGAGATGGCTCAGCTCACGATGGGCATGGAGGTTAACGTCGCCGAGGCGGTGAAGCTCCGCACCCAACTCGTCGACGAGTGGGTGCCCGAGGGCATCCGGCCCACATACACCGACCTCGTGATCAAGGCCGTGGCGAAGGCACTGACGCGTCATCCGCTGCTCAACGCACGGTTCACCCCAACTGGCATCGAGCTCGTGCCCGAAGTGCACGTCGGGATGGCGGTCGCACTCGACGACGGCCTGGTAGTCCCGGTTATCCGCGATGCCGACCGCCTGCCACTCCGCGACATCGCCGCCGAATCGACGCGGCTTGCGACGGCTGCCCGCAACAACACGCTCGGCCTCGACGAGATGTCCGGCGGGACGTTCTCGGTGACCGCGCTCGGCTCAGCGGGCGTCGACTTCTTCACGCCTATCATCAACCCGCCGAATGTCGCGATCCTCGGTATCGGCCGCATCTACGACACGGTCGCCTGGGAGGGCGACCGGCCGCTTCGCACCCAGGCGTTGCGCCTGAGCCTGACCATCGACCACCGGGCAGTCGATGGCGCGCCGGCCGCCGCGTTCCTCGGTGAGGTCAAGGCGCTCCTCGAAGCGCCCTACCGGCTGCTCGTCTGATGGAAAGCGCCGACGTTGCGGTCATTGGCGGCGGGCCCGCCGGCTACTCGGCGGCCCTGAAGGCAGCCGAGCTCGGCGCGCGCGTCGTGCTCATCGAAGCCGAACGGCCGGGCGGCGCGTGCGTCCACCACGCGTGCATCCCCACGAACATCATGCTCGGCTCGGCGCTCGCGCACCTCGAGGCGCGCGAGCTCTCCGTGATGGGCGTCTTCGAAGCCGGCGACGCCTTCCACTGGGCCCGGGCTGCCGCCCGCAAGGATGCCCTGGTTCGAAAGCTCGCGGACGGCATCGCGGCAGCTCTGCGCATGCGCAAGGTCCAGGTGATCGAAGGCCGCGCCGCATTTCGCGACGCCCACACGCTGGCCATCTCCGGCCAGGACGACCTGTGGGCCGACGCCGTCATCATCGCGACCGGCACCCGCTGGGAGCCCCCGGGGATCCCCGGCGTCCCGGCTGACCGGGTGCTCACGGCCGACGCCGTCCAGGCGTTGCCACAACCGCCGGCGAGCGCCGTCGTCCTCGCCGACGGCCCCGCGGACACCGCCTTCGGGCTTGAGTACGCGACACTCCTTGCGCTCGCAGGGAGTGAGGTGACCGCGGTGAGCCCACGCGAAAGCATGCTCCCGGCGCTCGACCCCGACGTCGCGGCGTTCGTGCGCGGCTCGCTTGAAGCGACGGGCATCCGCGTCCTCGAGGGCGCGTCGATCCGGGGCGAAGGCGAATCCGGGATCCGGTTCGAAACCGCGGCCGGCTCCGAAGTGGTCCCCGCCGAAATCGTCGTCGCCGCCGATCCTCGCCGGCCGTTCTTCGACACCCTGGGGCTCGCAGCTGCGGGTGTGGCAACCGCCGACGGCATCCCCGTGGGCCGCGACTGCCGCACGAACGTCCCGAACATCTTCGCCGCCGGCGACGTCACCGGCGGGGCAATGCTCACGCACGCGGCAACGCACATGGGCGAGGTGGCGGCGGCGAACGCGACCGGCGGGGACGAGCGCACCCGGCTGGCGGCGCTCCCGCACCTCCTCCACCTGGTTCCCGAAGCGGGCTGGGTCGGGCTCAGCGAGCCGGCCGCCCGCGCGCTTGGCCACGATGTGCGCACCGGCGCCTTCGACCTGTCCTACAACGCCCGGGCCGTCGTCCTCGGCGCCCGCGAGGGCATCGTCAAGGTCGTGGCTGACAGCGAGTCGGGACAGGTGCTGGGCGTGCACGCCGCCGGTCCCGCGGCGAGCGAAATCCTCGCTGTCGCCAGCACGGTCATCCAGTCCGAACTGCTCCTCGAGGACCTCGCCGCGCTCGTCGCGTGGCACCCCGGCACCACCGAAGCCCTCATCGAAGCCGCCCGCCGCGCCCGGTAAGGTTCCGCCGGCAGCCGCGTGGCTTCGGCCTGCGCTCCCCGGGGACCGGGGGCGTTACTCGAAGGCGCCGTCGGCGAGGAGTTCGATGAACTCCTCCTCGGAGAGGCCGGCCAGCTGGCGGAAGACGTACTCGTTGTCTTCGCCGAGGCAGGGGGCGGCCTTCGAGAGCCGGCCGGGCGTCTTCGAGAGCCGGAAGGCGGGCCCATCGTAGGTGCGCTCGCCCATGGCCGGGTGCTGGAGCTTCCAGTAGTGGTGGCGGTGAGCGAGCTGCGGGTCGGCGTGCATGGCCTCGGGCGACTTCACGATGCCCGCGGGGACGCCGAAGCGCTGGAAGTGTTCCACGACTTCCTCGGTCGTGAACTGCTGGATGGGCCCGAGCTCGGGTCCTTCCGGGTCGATGGGCTCGGGGCGGGCGGGGTCGATGGTGTGGTCGTCGAGCCAGGCCTGGATGTGCCGGTCGATCTCCTTCTGTTCGTTGAGCCGCTGCCACTTTCGGCGCATGCGCTCCAGGTCGCACCAGTCGGGGCGGCCGAGCGCAGCCTTGAACCCATCCCACTCCTTCTCGGTGAAGCAGGCGAGCACGATGTAACGCCCGTCCTTGCAGCGATAGCAGCCATGGGGAGCGGCTTCGGGGTCGCGGTTGCCCAGGCGTATCTGTTCGTGACCGTTCGCCGTCCAATCGAGGATGGCCGTGCCGAGCCCGTGGACCGCCGCTTCCATCTGGCCGAAGTCGATGTACTGCCCCTTGCCGGTGCGGCGGCGGTAGTCGAGGGCGGCGATGAGCGCGACGGTCGCGATATGCGGGACGAGAAAGTCGGTATAGGCGATGCCGGTGCCGATGGGCGGACCGTCGGGCCAGCCGGTCAGGTGGTTGTACCCCGATGCGGCCTGGAGGACGTGACCGTAGCCCATGTACGAGGCCCAGGGGCCGGTCTGGCCGTAAAGGGGCATCGAGATCATGACGATGTCGGGCCGAACCTGGCGCACCTCTTCGTACGAGAGGCCGAAGCGCGCCATGGTGCCCGGCGTGAAGGACTCGGTGAGGACGTCGCAGGTGGCGATGATGCGCTTCGCGAGCTCCGGGCCGCGCGGGTGCTTCAGGTTGAGCGACGCGCCGAGCTTCGAGCTGTTGAAGTTGGCGTAGTAGCCGGAATTGTCGAGGCCGGGGGTGTCGTTGACGAACGGGCCGACCCGCCGCAGCGCCTCGGGGTAGGTGGCCGATTCGATGCGGATCACTTCGGCGCCGTGGTCGGCGAGGTACTTCGAGACGGTAGGGCCGACGCCGACCCAGGCGAAGTCGGCAACGCGA
>JBLNCO010000280.1:0-3328 GCA_050260715.1 Hyphomicrobiales bacterium
TTCGTGATTTTGGCTGTCGGAATCGATTCGCGACCCGACACGACGGACGGGCTCACGACGCTGAACACCGACACCATCATGCTCGCGAATATCGACCCGGTGGCGAAGACGGTGAAGGTGCTGAGCATCCCGCGCGACCTGCTCATCGACATCAGGACGCGCGACGGCACCTACAGCGACCGGATCAACGCGTCGTTCGCGGCGGGAGTCCGCAACGGCGGTGGCGTTGACGAAGGGATGGCGCAGCTCGAAGGGGACATCGAGCGCAACTTCGACGTCGATATCGACTACTGGGTGCAGGTGGACTTCCGCGGGGCCGAAGAGCTGCTCGACGCCATCGGCGGGGTGGACGTGACCATCCCGGAGGACCTGGCGATCGAGCGCTGGTGGTACTCGGACGACGATATCAACGGCCGCTGGCTGTCGTTCCCGCCCGGCCCGCAGCACCTCGATGGGTACGAGGCGGTGGCGTTCGCGCGGCTGCGGGAGTTCGATGATGACTTCCATCGGATCCGGCGCCAGCAACTCGTGCTCCAGGCCGCGATGCTCAGGGCGACGGAGGGTGGGCTGCTCGACCATCCGCTGGACGCGTGGGACGCGTACAGCCACGCGATCGGGACGAATGTACCCGCGGGCCGGGTGCCGGGGTACGCGCTGCTGGTGAAGCAGCTCGACGGGCGCATCAGCACGTATTCGCTGGCCGACCCTGTAGACGGCGTGCCGACCATGACGGGGGTGCGGCTGCGCAACGGTGCAGCGGTGTTAACGGCGCGGCCGGAGAATGTGGAGTACTGGTTCGACGTGGTGTTCGGGCCGGACGAGGGCGAGGGTCCGGCGGACCTGCGCGAGGGCCAGGCGGCAGTGCCGGATACGCTGCCCTAGGTTGCATCGGGCGTTCGTGGGGCCGAGTATTCGGGCAAACCGAAGCCGGGAGGGGCGCGTGGACATTCGGAAGTACAACGCGGACTGGCTGCAGGCGTGGAGCGACAAGGATGTCGACCGGCTGCTGGAGTTCTACCACCCCGAGGTGGTGTACAAGGACTCGCAGACGGTGGCAGGCATCAAGGGTCACGAAATGTTGCGGGCGTACCTGACGGGCCTGTTTGGGGCGACGCCGCCAATGCGCTACGACCCGGACGAAGTGTGGGCGATTGACGGCGGGTATTGCGGCCGCTGGATCTGCACGATGGAGACGCCGGAGGGTCCGAAGAAGGCCCTGCGGGGCTTTGACCTGGTGCTGCTGGACGGGGACCGGATCGTGCTGAACGAGGTGTACACGCACCAGCTCTAGGACCCGAGTAACGAGTGCCGAGTACCGAGTGCCCAGTGCCCGGTGCCCGGTGCACCAAGTACCGGGGCCAGGAGTCACGGCCCACCGGGGCCGCTGCATGTTGCCACCCTCCTTCCCCGCTCGGGCCACCCGGTTCCTATCGCCAGTGGTTAGGGGTCGAGGTAGTCGGCGTCGAAGACGCGGGTGGCGGGGCCGGTCATGAAGACCGAGCCGTGACCGTCCCATTCGAGGGTGAGGTCGCCGCCGGGGAGGGAGTCGACGATGCGGTCGCCGGTAAACCCGCGGAGGCGGCAGGCGGCGGCGACGGCGGTGGCCGAGGTGCCAGAGGCGAGGGTGATGCCGGTGCCGCGTTCCCAGACGCGATGCTTCACGTGGCCCCGGTCGACGACCTGGACGAGCTGAAAGTTCACGCGGCGCGGGAAGAGCGGGTGGTTTTCGACCATTGGCCCGACCTGGTCGAGCGGGAACTCTTCGATACCAGATTCGAGGAAATGGATCGCGTGAGGGTTGCCGACGCTGACGAGCGTGAGCTTGAGATCGGCCCCTTCGACGCGTAGCGGCAGGTCGATAACGGGGCCGGGACCTTCGACGTTCGCAGGGAGCGAGGCGGGATCGAAGTTCGGGGGGCCCATGTCGACGCGGGCAGCGACGACGACGCCGTTTTCGCGAAAGAGCTGCAGCGTCTTGATGCCGGCGAGGGTCTCGACGGTGACTTCGTCCTTATCGTTCGGAACGAGGCCCTCTTCGATGGCGAATTTCACGACGCAGCGGATGCCGTTGCCGCACATTTCGGCTTCGGAGCCGTCGGCGTTGAACATGCGCATGCGCATGTCGGCGACATCGGAGGGGAGGGCGAGGATGAGCCCGTCGGAGCCGACGCCGAAGTGGCGGTCGGAGATGCGGCGGGCGAGCTCGGGCCAGTCGCGTTCCTCGGTGGGAGCGATGTAGACGTAGTCGTTGCCGAGCCCGTGCATCTTGGTGACGCGCATGAGAGAAGTGTAGCAGATGGCCGATTCGAGCCCGGGTGGCCGCGAAGCGGGGTCGACAGAAGCGGCCGGGGCGCGCGTACCATAGGCACATGGATGACCTGCACCGCAAACGTCAACGCCTCGTCGAGGAGATCCGGGGGTATGGCGGCGTGTTGGTGGCGTTCAGCGGGGGCGTCGATTCGACGTTCGTGGCCGCGATCGCGCAGGAGGCGCTGGGCGAGGCGGCGCTGGCGGTGACGGGCATTTCGCCGTCGGTCGCGGCATCGGAACGCGAGGAAGCGGCGGCGCTGGCGGCCCAAATTGGCATCCGGCACGAGTGGGTCGAAACGCACGAGATGGAGAACCCGGAGTACGTGGCGAACAGTCCGCTCCGGTGCTTTCACTGCAAGGACGAGCTGTACGGCGTGCTGGGGGCAATCGCGGAGCGGGCGAACGGGGCGACGGTGGTCGACGGGACCAATGCGGACGACGCGGGCGACTGGCGGCCGGGCCGGAAGGCGGCGGTGGAGCACGGTGTGCGGAGCCCGTTGCTCGAGCTGGGGTTTACGAAGGCAGAGATCCGGGAGCTGTCGCGGGAGATGGGCTTGCCGACATGGGACAAGCCGGCGATGGCGTGCCTGGCGAGCCGGATCCCGCATGGGACGCCGGTGACAGTCGAGGCGCTGGACCAGGTCGGGGCGGCGGAGGCGGTGCTGCGGCGGTATGGCCTACGGCAGGTCCGGGTGCGGCACCACGGGGACGTGGCGCGCATCGAGACGGACGCCGAGGGGATGGCGCTGGCGTTTGCGCCGGAGACGCGCGATGCGATCGTGGCGCGGCTGCGCAACCTGGGGTTTAAGCACGTGGCGCTGGACCTGGCGGGGTATCGGAGCGGGAGCATGAACGTGGAAGCGGCGTCCGATTGACGACTGACCATTGACGATTGGCGATTGTCGATTGGCGATTGGCGAGGGAACGTCGGTGGCCCGGACTAGGTGGGAGGAATCGGCACATCCAATGCCGTGCGCTCCCTATCGGTCGCGGTACTGACTCCGGCGTGCCCTGGGGG
>JBLNCO010000281.1:0-12338 GCA_050260715.1 Hyphomicrobiales bacterium
CCCCGTTGCGGAGGACCTCGCCCGACGGCAACTTCAGCCACTCGTGGCCACGCTCACCGAGATTCGTGACGTCGCTCAGCTCGAAGCCGAGTGAGAGGAAGAACTCGTCCCAGGTGGTGCCTTCCCGGTGAACGTGGACCACGTTGTGGCGTGGGTCGTGGATGTGGACGTTGGGGCTGAGCTCGCGGTTATTGGTCGAGACGAACTGCGGCTGGCCGAAGTCGAAGCGTTCACCGCGGATGTAGAGCGCGAAGTCGGCGTGCTCATGGATGGGCTGGCGGAGCCCGTACGGGTCGCCAGCCATCATGTGCGGGCCGGCAGGGAGTAGTGGGTCATCAGCCCCATCGCCCGCAAAGGCGGCGCCGATACCCGCACCCATCACAACTAGCGCCACCCCAATAGGACCGTAGAGCCAGCGGCGGCCGAACGTCCGTGCCAACCAGCTTTCGCGACCGGCCATCGCGCCTCCGCGGCGGGATGAGACCCACCAGGAAGAGCTTCGAACGGGGTTCGAATCCACGGGAGAGCCGAACGGTCACGGGAGCGGGACCGAACGGTCCGAGTTCGAGTTACCACTGATCGAAGTGGACGATCTCCTCGAGGGGGAGCCGCTTGCGCGCGACCGAAGGGGGCGGAGCATCGCGTGCGGGGTCGACGTAGCCGAAGCCGATGACGCGGTTGATGTGCAGCCCTTCGGGAATGCCGAACAGGCGCGCGAGCTCGGTCTCCGAGACGTGCGCGGGGCAGGACCCGACGCCGTCGGCGAAGGCCGCGAGCATCATGTTCTGGGCGGCACGGCCGGCGTCGAATGGGTGCTCACGGCCCTCCTGGACGAACACGACAATCATCGCGCTCGTACCGAGCCACTTCGCGAGCGGGCTCAGGGCCGCGATCGCCTCGATCTTCGCGCGGTCGCGGACGACGACGAAGCGGTTCGGCTGGGCATTCTTGGAACTGCCGGCCATCCGGCCCGCCTGCAGGATCCGGTGGAGCACATCCTCGGGGATCGGGCGGTCGAGGAAATTGCGGCGGTCGCGCTTCTTGATGATTGCCTGGTATGCATCCATGGCGGCGATTTTAACAGCGCCGTCATTTACCTCCCGGTCGATCCGTCTGGCCCCGTGAGGTCAGCCGGTGTATCTTCCGGGCCGAGGGAAAGGCGCCCGGGAGGAGCAGAGGTGCGCCCTGGCATAGAGCTGGCCGCGGTCGCCTTCACGATCGCGTTTCCGTTGACACTGTTGCTCCGGCTGCCAACGAAAGTCGGCCGCCCTCCTGCGAATTCGCGGGTGCCCCGGATTGGCGGATTCTCCATCGTCACAGCGTGCGTGCTGGCGCCCCCGCTCGTCGCGCTCTTCTCCGAACAGGCCGAGCAGGTGCTGCGCGACGACTGGGGCGACCTCGTGATCCTCGCCGCCTGCGCGAGCGTGGTGTTCCTCATCGGCGCGATCGACGACTTCCGCGACCTCGCCTGGTACACAAAGATGGGCGCTCAGGTGCTCGCCTCGATCGGGCTCTACATCGGCGGGTACCACGTAGGCGAGATGACGTTGCCGGGCGGGAGCTCGGTCGAGCTGGGCGTGCTGGACCCCGTGCTCACGGTGCTCTGGCTGGTGTTCATGACGAACGCGTTGAACCTGCTCGATGGGCAGGACGGCGTGGCGGCAGGCGTCACGGCGATGGTCGCGGTGACGATGGCGTACGCGGCGTGGGACCTCAACCACAAGCTCATCTCGTTCCTGTTCGCGACGCTGGCCGGCGCATCGCTAGGGTTCGTGCCGTGGAACCTGCCACCGGCGCGGCGCTTCCTCGGCGACTCGGGCGCCTACTTCCTGGGCTTCACGCTCGCCGGGCTCTCGATCGCCGGGTTCGTCGACAGCACGGGGCGCGTGCCGCTGTACATCCCGGTGGTCGCGCTGGGGCTGCCGGTGCTCGATACGGGCGTCGCTTTCCTGCGGCGCGTGCTCGATGGGCGCCACCCGATGGCCTATGACAACGACCACTATTACAACCGCCTCGAGCGGCTGGGGCTCGGCCCGCGGCAGATCGCGCTGGCGAGCTACGGCATCACGCTCGCATTCTGCGCGGCGGCGCTCGTGCTGCAACGCTGGTACAAGGACATGGGCTCAGCGGTCGTGGGCGGCTTCGTGCTGGTGTTCGCGGTCGCGCTCATCGCCGTGCTCGGCTACCTGGGGACCATGTGGGATTCGGTGCGGCATGGCGGCGCACGCCGGAAGGGCAAAGCGCCGGCGGGCACCGTACGCGAGACGCCATAGCGCCTGTTGCGAAGCGCTATCGGACGCGCGGCCGTCTTTGCGCGTCGATCGGGCGGACGGTAGGGTAAAGCACGAGCCGCGGCGGATGTCCGCGGTATGGAGAACCGAGTGACCCAGCGTATCGATGGCCGCCTGCCGAACCAGTTGCGGCCCGTGAAAATCACCCCCGGGGTGCTGGATTTCGCCGAGGGGAGTTGCATCGTCGAATTCGGACGGACGCGCGTGTTGTGCGCCGCAAGCGTGGAAGACCGGCAGCCCCCCTTCCTTCGCGGCACCCAGAGCGGCTGGGTGACCGGCGAGTACTCGATGCTCCCGCGCGCAACCCACACGCGCAGCCAGCGCGAGGTCGAGCGGGGACGGCCCGGCGGGCGCACGCAGGAGATCCAGCGGCTCATCGGGCGGGCGCTGCGCGGCGTGGTGAACCTGGAGCTGCTTGGCCCGCGCACCATCACGGTGGACTGCGACGTGCTGCAGGCGGATGGCGGGACGCGGACGGCGTCGATCACCGGCGGCTTCGTGGCGCTGAGCCAGGCCGTGCGCAAGATCGTGGCCGACGGGCAGGTGTCGGAGGCGGTGATCACGGCGCCGGTCGCGGCGGTATCGGTCGGAATCGTCCGCGGCGTGCCCATGCTCGACCTGTGCTACGAAGAGGACTCGACCGCCGAGGTCGACTTCAACGTGGTGATGACCGGCGAGGATTCGTTCGTCGAAGTGCAGGGGACGGCCGAGGGCAAGGCGTTCAGCCGTGGGGCGATGGACGAGCTGGTCGACCTGGCGCGCGGCGGGATCCTGGAGCTCTTCGAGCACCAGCGGGCGGCGCTGGGCGGGAGCTAACCGACGTAGTGCCCGAGGAAGGTCCCGCCGATGATGTGGAGATGCCCGTGCTCCTGGCTCTGCATGGCGTCGTAGCCGAAGTTGGAGAGGAGCCGGTAGCCGCCCGGGCAGAGCTGGGCGCCGATCTGGTGGGCGACCTTCCCGACCTTGCCGATGTGGTTCTCCCAGAGCTCGGACTGGGTGGTGTGTTCCTTGGTCATCGCGAGCAGCATGACCGGAACCCAGCGGAGGATGTTCTGGATGACGATGACCTCATCGTCCTCGTACACGATATTCGCGGGTTCGCGCCTGGCGGCGATGTTGCAGAAAACGCAGTATGGGCGCATGGGGGTCAGATGATTCTAGGTTTGGGCCCCGGCAGGTTCAAACCTCGGCGGCGAAAGGTTCGCGTGGAGGTGTCGGTATGCCACAGCTAATCCCGATTCGCGGGCTTCGTTACACCAGCCAGGCGGGCGAACTCGGAGCCGTGCTGGCGCCGCCCTACGACGTGATTTCGCCCGAACAGCAGCGGGAGCTGCACGCACGAAGCCCATACAACGCCGCCCACCTCGAGCTCGCCGAGGGTGGCGACGAGCGGTACGATCGCGTCGCGGAGCTCATCGCCCGGTGGGAGCGCGATGGCGTCCTCGCGCGCGACGAAGCGCCCATGCTCTACGTGTACGAGCAGACGTTCGACATCGCAGGGCGGGAGTTCCGGCGGCGGGCGCTCATTGCGGGCGTGGAAGCGCAGCCCTGGGAAGAGGGCGCCGTGAAGCCCCACGAATACACCCTCACGGGGCCGAAGGAGGACCGCCTCAAGCTGCTCGAGGCGACGCGCGTGCAACTCAGCCCCGTGTTCATGATCGCGCGTGACCGCTCGGGCCAGCTGCGGGAGTTCCTCGACCGGACAATCGCGGAGCGCCAGCCGGACGTGACCGGCACCAGCATGGACGGCGATCGGCACGCCCTCTGGGTGGTCGAGGCGGGGCGGTTCGAGATGCGCCAGCTGGCGCCGTTGCTCGCCGAATCGTTCTACATCGCCGACGGCCACCACCGCTACGAGACGGCCGTGACCTACCGCAACCGCGTGATCGAGCGCGAGGGGCGCCTGGAAGCGGGGCACCCGGCGCGCTTCGCGATGACCGCCATCGTCCCGGCCAGCGACCCCGGGCTCGTCGTGCGCGCGATCCATCGCGTGGTACCGAAGGAGGCGCCGGCCGACTGGCGGCGGCGGCTCGAAGCGAACTTCGACATCGAGGACGTCAAGCAGGCGGGCCGCCTGGACTCGGAGGCGCACGCGTTCGTCGCGCGGCTGGCCGGGAGCCCGCTGGGGATCATCGCGCTGAACCTCGACCCGGGCATGGCCCACCTGCTGACCGTGCGCGACGAAGGGGCGCTGGAGCGCATCGCACCGCAGGGCCACACGGCGGACTGGGTGCGCATCGGCCCGACGCTGCTTCGCTATGGCGTGCTCGAACCGCTCTGGGGCATCACCGACGACGACCTGCGCGCCGGCGTGGTGGAGTACGAACACGAGGCGGAGGTGGCGCTGCGCCGGGCAGTTTCCGAACCGAACGGCACCGCCTTCCTGCTGAACCCGGTGACCGTCCACGCCGTGCTCGACCTTGCGGACGGTGGGGAGCGGCTTCCGCAGAAATCCACGTTCTTCCACCCGAAGCTCGGCACCGGGCTGGTGATGCACCCATTGTTCCCGTAGGCCGGGACTTTCGGCGGAGGGCATGGTTGCGCGCGAGTTGTATGCTTCGCGCGGGATGACCGAACCGGCAATCCGGACCGAGGGCCTGACCAAGGACTACGGCGACGTCCTGGCGCTCGACCAGCTCGACCTTGTCGTGGAGGCGGGCGAAATCGTCGGCTTCCTTGGCCCGAACGGCGCGGGGAAGAGCACGACCATCCGGCTGCTGTTCGACCTCATTCGCCCGACCAGCGGGCGCGCGGCTATCTTCGGACACGACTGCCAGGCTGACTCCGTGGCCGCCCGCAAGCAGGCGGGATACCTCGCCGGCGACCTGCGGCTCTACGAAAACCTGACCGCCCGCGAGACGTTCCGGTACGTGGCGCGGCTGCGCAACGAGCCCGTGGACGACGAGTACGCCGCGGAACTCGCGCGGCGGTTCGAGCTCAACATCGACCGGCCCGTGCGCGCGCTCTCGAAGGGGAACCGGCAAAAGGTGGGCATCATCCTCGCGCTGATGGCCCGGCCGCCGTTGCTGGTGCTCGATGAGCCCGCCTCGGGTCTCGACCCGCTGGTCCAGCACTCGCTCTGGCAGGTGCTGCGCGAGGAAGCCGACCGGGGCGCCGCCGTGTTCTTCTCGTCACATGTGATGAGCGAGGTCGAGGCGGTCTGCCATCGAGTGGCGATCCTGCGGCAGGGCCGGCTGGCGGCGTTCGAACCCATCGACAAGCTGCGCGGACGGAGTATGCGGCACATGCGCGTCACCTTCGCCGACGGCGCCCACGCCGAGGACTTCGGGGCAATCGAGGGCGTGAGCGTGGTTTCGCGGAACGGCAGCACCGTGAACCTGGAGGTGCGGAGCAACATCAACGCGGTGGTGCAGGCGCTCGCGCGCCACACGATCGTGGACCTGGAGTCGGAGCCGCCGAGCCTCGACGAGATCATCCTGAGTTACTACGAGCAGCCGAAATGATCGTGGCAGTCATCGCCCTACACGTCATGGCCAGCCGGCGGGTGTTGTTCCCGGTATCGGTGGTCGGGGTGGCGATCACCGCCTTCCTGATCGCGGTCATCTATCCCAGCTTCGAAGAGACGCTGCAGGACGTGGAGATCCCGGAGGGGTTCGAAGGGCTCCTCGGCAGCGCCACCGACATCGCCTCGCCCGAGGGCTACTTGCAGTCGCAGTTCTTCTCGTTCCTGCCGGTGATCACCGCCGCGGTGGGAATCACCGTGGCGAGCTACGCCATCGCGGGCGAGGAACGCGACGGGACGCTCGAGCTGGTGCTCGCGCAGCCGGTGACCCGCCGCAGCGTGCTCCTCGCGTCGGCAGTGGGCGCGACGGTCATCGTGGTGCTGGCGACGCTCGCGGCCTTTCCGGGCACGTGGCTCGCGGTCGTGGTCGCGGACATCGACATCGGCGCGGCGCCCATCTGGTGGGCCTCGCTGGCTTCGGTGCCCGTAGCGCTGTTCTTCACGTGGCTCACGCTGTGGCTGAGCGCCGCCTCACCATCGCGGGCCGGCGCGGCGGGCATCGCCAGCATGGTCCTGATCGTCACCTACCTCATCACGGTCATCGGGCCAATCAACGACGTCCTCGACGTGCTCGGGCACTTCACGCCGTTCTACTGGGGCGACACGTCGCGCGCGCTGGTGGGGAAGTACGACTACCTCCGCTGGATCGCGCTGACGGCGGTGTCGCTGGTGTTCATCGTGCTCGGGTTGTGGAGCTTCGAACGGCGGGAGGTCTCGCCCGGCTCGGATGCCTGGTCGTTCGGGCGGCTGGCGCGACTGCCGTGGCGGCGGGGCGCCGAGACCCGGGAGGCAACGGCGTAGCCGAGTCGCTCCGGTCCCGCTCGCGTTGCGCGGTTTCCGTTCGCGGGCTGTTGCGTGCGGGGCGAGAACCCTAGAAGCGGACCAGGCGGGTGTTGTAGATCCCGTCGATCGCCTCGACCTGATCGAGCTGCTCCTCGGTCGGGCATTCGTCGAGCGCGATGAGCATCAGCGCGCGGCCGCGGCGCGAATGGCGGCCGACCTGCATCGAGCGGATGTTGATGTCGTTCTGGCCGAGGAGCGTACCCACGCGGCCGATCATCCCGGGGCGGTCCTCGTTGTCGCAGACCAGCAGGAAGCTGCCGGGTTCGGGCAGAAGGTCCACCTCCAGGCCGTTCAGGTAGACGATGTGCTGCTGGCCACGCTCCACCGTCGCGCCCACGGTGACCTCCTGTTCGGTGGTCAGCACGCGGACGTGGAGGAGGTTGATGAAGACCTCGTGCGAGGTGCGCATGCGCTCATCGATGTTCCAGCCGCGGGACTGGGCGATGAGGTTCGCGTTGACCATGTTCACGTTCTCCTCGCTGATGGGGCGGAGGAGGCCGCGAATGACCGACGCGCGCAACGGCGTGACATCGTGCTCGGCGATTTCGCCGTAGTAGTCGATTTCGATGGCGGTGAGCTTGCCGGTGACCAGCTGCGTGGCGATGGAGCCGATGGTCTCGGCGACACGCAGGTAGGGCCCGACGACCTTCAGCGTCTCGGGGGCGAGTAGCGGCGCGTTGACGGCGTAACGGGCGGGGCGGCCCGAGAGGATGTCGACGATCTGCTCGGCGACGTCGATCGCGACGCGCTCCTGCGCCTCGGCGGTCGACGCGCCGAGGTGGGGCGTGATGATGATGCGCGGGTCGTGGAGCAGCGGGTTTTCGAGCGAAGCCGGCTCGTTCGTGAAGACGTCGATGGCGGCGCCCGCGACCTTGCCGGAAGCGACGGCCTCGGCGAGCGCGGCTTCGTCGATGATGCCGCCGCGGGCGACGTTGATGAGCCGCACGCCGTCCTTCATCTTCGCGATCTGTTCGCGGCCGATCATGCCCGAGGTTGCCGCCGTGAGCGGCGGGTGCACCGTGATGAAGTCGGAGAGCATGATCATCTGCTCGAAGTCGACCGATTCGACGCCGAGTGCGCGGGCGCGCTCCACGGGGACGAACGGGTCGACCGCGAGCACCTGCATCTCCATCGCGAGGGCGCGGCGTGCCACTTCGGAGCCGATCTTGCCGAGGCCGACGATGCCCAGCGTCTTGCCGCGAATCTCCGTGCCGACGAAGTCCTTGCGCCGCCACTCGCCCGAACGCAGGGAGGCATCGGCCTGGGGCACATGGCGGGCGAGCGCCATCATGAGCGCGATCGTGTGCTCCGCGGCCGCCACCGTATTCCCCTGGGGCGCATTCACCACGATGACGCCCCGTTCGGTCGCGGCCTCGAGGTCGATGTTGTCGACGCCCACACCTGCGCGGCCGATAGCGACCAGCTTGCTGGCGGCTTCGATGACCGGGCGCGTCACCTTCGTTTCGCTCCGCACGACGAGCGCGTCGTAGTCGGGGATGACGGAGATCAGGGTGTCCTGCGGCATGCCGGTGCGGACATCGACATCGCCGACGGCGCGGAGCATCTGGATTCCTTCGGGGGCGACGGGGTCGGCGATGAGGATGCGCGGGCGTGCCTGGGACATGGCGGGTTGGTTCTCCTTGAGGGTGGCGAGTGCGAGTTCGATGGCAGCGGGGATACGGGTCTTGCCCGACTCCCAGCGGCTAATCGTCCCCTGGTCCACGCCAAGCGCCGCGGCTATCCCGGACTGGGAGAGGCCGAGGGCGGAACGAACGCGAGCGAACTCGGGGGCGTCCATGCCATGCAGTATGCATAGTGCGGCCGGGTACATGCAAATCGCATGGCAAGACGCGGCCCGCTCCGAAGAGCGGGCCTGTTGGTGCTCAGTGCCCGATGCCCTGCGCCGGACCGGCGCGAGCCGGGGTTAGACGGTCGCCTTTGCCTTTTCGAGTAGCTTTTCGACGACGTCGAGAGCCTGTTCCACGTCTTCCTTCTGCACGTAGCCGAGGTGGCCGACGCGGAAGATCTTCCCTTCGAGCTTGCCCTGGCCGCCGCCGAGCACGACGCCGAACTCTTCGCGCGCCTGCTTCGCGATGGCCTTGCCGTCGACGCCTTCGGGCCACCAGACGGCGGTCACGGTGTTCGAGGCATAGCGCTCATCGACGGGGACGAGCTTCAGGCCCATCGACTTGACGCGGGCGCGCGTGTACTCGCCGATGGCCGCGTGGCGGCTAAAGATGCTTTCGAGGCCCTCGGCCCGCATCAGCTCGAAGGCGCGGTCGAGCGAGTAGTAGATGGACATCGCCGGGGTCCAGGGGTTCTGCTGCTTCTTCAGGGAGTCGCGCGTCTTGGCGGCGTCGAAGTAGAAGCGCGGCATCTTCGCCTCCGCGTTCGCCGCCCAGGCGCGCTCGCTCAACCAGACGAACGCGAGGCCCGGGGGCACCATCCAGCCCTTCTGCGAGCCGCTGACCACCACATCGAGCCCCCAGCGCTCCACGGGGCAGGGGATCGAACTCATGCTGCTGACGGCGTCCACGAGGATGAGCTTGTCGCGGGCGCGTACTTCCTTCGCGATCGCCTCGAGCGGGTTGGTCGTGCCGGTGCTCGTTTCGTTGTGGGTCACCAGGACCGCCTTCACGTCGGGGTTGGCGTCGAGCCGGCGGCCGATCTCGGCCGGGTCGGCGGCTTCGCCCCATTCGAGCGCGTAGGACATGACTTCGGCGCCGTACGCCGCGGCGATGCTCTTGAAGCGATCGCCGAAGGAACCGATGGAGACCGAAAGAACCTTGTCGCCGGGGCTGAGCGTGTTCACGACCGCCGTTTCGAGCCCGCCGGTCCCCGAGGTCGTGATCGAGAGCACGTCGCTCTCGGTACCGAACATCCAGTTGAGGCCGTCGGTTACACGGCGCAGGACCTGGGCGAATTCGGGGCCGCGGTGGTTCATCATCTGCTGGGCGCCCGCCTGCAGGACTTCCTCCGGGCAGGGCGTCGGGCCGGGGATACGAAGGTTCACGAGTGGTCTCCAGGGAAGATGGTTTTATCGTTACTCCGCCCGTGATGGGGGTCAACGGCGGGCGCCATGGAACCCCGGGCGCACTCGCGCTCCGCGTCAAAGACCGGTCAACGCGTAGAATTCGAGGCGGTGAACGACGAACTGCGCCGGCTTCCGAGCGTCGATGCGCTCCTCACGCGGGTGCGCGCGGAGGACGGCGCCATCGATGCGACCTGGACGACGGAAGCGGCCCGGGCGGTGCTGGGCGAAGCCCGGAGCGCCGCGCGCGCAGGGGCACCGGTCCCGGACCTCGACGAGCTCGCGCGGCGCGTGCATGAGCGGGCGCGGGAGATGGCCGGCCCGCCGCTGCGGCGCGTCATCAACGCGACCGGGGTCATCCTGCAGACGAACCTGGGCCGGGCACCGCTGAGCGAACGTGCGATCGCAGCGATGGCCGAGGCAGCGCGGGGCTACAGCGACCTCGAATACGAGGTGGAGGCCGGGGCGCGCGGGAGCCGCCACAACCACCTGCGCGAGCTCATCCGCGCGACGACGGGAGCCGAAGACGGGCTCGTGGTGAACAACAACGCGTCGGCCGTGCTGATGGTGCTGCAGGTGTTCGCGCAAGGACGGGAAGTCGTCGTCTCGCGCGGGCAGGCGGTTGAAATCGGCGGGGGCTTTCGCATCCCGGATGTCCTGCGCCAGAGCGGCGCGACGCTGGTCGAGGTGGGGACCACGAACCGCACGTATGCCCGCGACTACGCAGCCGCCCTCGGCGAACACTCCGCCGCGATCCTGCGCGTGCACTCTTCGAACTTCCGGGTGGTGGGATTCACGGCCGAAGCGGACCTCGCGGAGCTGGCGGCGGTCGCGCGGGAGCAGGGCGTGCTGCTGCTCGATGACCTCGGTAGCGGCTGCCTGGTCGACACTCGCGACTACGGCATGGCCGAAGAACCGCGGGTCCAGGCGAGCATCGCGGCCGGCGCGGACCTTGTGATGTTCTCGGGGGACAAGCTGCTGGGCGGGCCGCAGTGCGGCATCATCGCGGGGCGCACGGAGCTGATCGAACGGCTGCGGCGGCACCCGCTCGCGCGCGCACTGCGCGTGGATAAGCTGACCATCGCCGCGCTCGGCGCGACGCTGCAGAGCTACGCCGAAGGCCGCCAGGACGAGGAGATTCCCGTGTGGCGGATGGTCCGCCTGGGCGAGGCGTCGTTGCGGCGCCGGGCCACACGCTGGGCACGGGCAGCCGGGCCAGCGGGCGCGGTCGAGCGCTCGAGGTCGATGGTGGGCGGGGGCTCACTGCCGGGCGAGGGCGTCCCCACGTGGTGCGCGACGGTAGCGGCCCCGAACGAAGCGGAACTCGCCCGCGAGCTGCGTCTCGCCACGCCGCCGATCATCGCGCGAGTCGCTGAGGGTCGAGTCTGGCTCGACCCGCGAACGGTCGACCCGAGGGACGATGCGCTGGTAGCGGGAGTCATTTCACGCTCGTTGAACCGGTAAAGGTCCGCACGTGCGTGCAATACTTGTCTTTCACCCGTTCGTTGCCCGGTTATCGGGCCGGACGTATATTCTTGCGTTACGGATTTCACAACCGGTCCGTGCAGGCTTCGATGACGCTTGAAATACCCGAAGTCGTCATTAACCGTCTCCCCGTTTACGCGCGCGCCCTTGCGGGGCTCGCCCAGGAGGGCGAGACGGTTGTTAGCTCCCAGGCGCTCGGCGAGCTCCTGGACGTCACGCCTGCCCAGATCCGGAAGGACCTCAGCTACTTCGGGCGGTTCGGCAAGCAGGGCCGCGGCTACAACGTGCAAAGCCTGCTTACGAAGCTGCGCGAAATCCTCGGGCTCGACCGGCAGTGGCGGGTCGCGCTCGTCGGCGTAGGGCGCCTCGGCCAGGCGATTGCAGAATACGGCGGGTTCGAGCCACAGGGCTTCCAGATCGTCGCGGTGTTCGATAGCAACCCGAAGCTGGTGGGATCGGCCGTGGGGAAGTGCACGGTGCAATCGGCCGACGACCTCGAAACGTTTCTGCGCGCGAACCCGGTGGACATCGGCATCGTGGCCGTGCCCGCGCACGCCGCGCAGCAGGTGGTCGACCGGCTGGTGAACGCCGGCATCAAGTCGATCCTGAACTACGCACCGATGACCCCGCACGTGCCGCGCGACGTCGCGATCCGGCATATCGACCCGGTCCTCGCGATGCAGAGCATGACGTTCTACATCAAGCAGAACGAGTCGCCATCGGCGAAGTAGGCGCGGGTACCGGGTTTCGGCGGCTTCGTTACACTTCCTCCCACGGTGACGAACGGCCAACTGGTGACGGCGAGTGCGGCCGTGGCGGAGCTGCGGGCGGTGTTCGAGGGCGCGCGGGACCCCGCTCGGGCGGGCGCGATGGCGGCGTACATGCGCGATCAGTTCCCGTTCCTGGGGATTCCGTCGCCGGCGCGGCGAGCATTGCAGCGGGCGTTCGTGGCGTCATTTCGCAAGGCAGAGCCGGCGGTGGTGCTCGCGGCCGCGAAGGCGCTGTGGGAACTGCCCGAGCGGGAGTATCAGTACGCGGCGTGCGACCTCCTCGGGCGGCACGCCCGGAGGCTGGGCGCGGAGGCTATCTTCGAGCTGGAGAAGCTCGTGCTGGCGAAGGCGTGGTGGGACACGGTGGACGCGCTGGCGGCCCATATCGTCGGGCC
>JBLNCO010000282.1:0-15014 GCA_050260715.1 Hyphomicrobiales bacterium
CCATGCTCGACCGCCTGCCCTCCCGCAACGTCTCGGCGAGCCGCATGAGCCCGCTGCACCTCGACACCATCGCGAACCGCTTCCCGCGCCTGAAGATCATCGGGGCCCACCTCGGGAACCAGGGCAACTACGAGTACGCTGCCTCGGTCGCCCGCTGGCGCCACAACGTCTGGTTCGACATGTCCGGCGGCGAGACCATCGAACGGCATGCCATCGAACGCAAGCTCATCGGCACCGAGATCGGCATCGAAAAGCTGGTCTGGGGCAGCGACTGCGGGATGGACGAAATTCGCACACACATCGACCGCTTCGAGGCGATGTACGACCTCCTCGAACTGAGCGACGACGAACGCGAGCGCCTCTGGTGGCGAAACGCGGCCGAGATCTACGGCCTCGAAGAGCCAACCTTCGCCGTGGAGTAGTGGACTGGCTGCTGAGCTTACGCTTCCGAGGATGACCAACGGCGGTGGTGCGCGATCCGTGCTGCTGGCCGGCGTCGCAACCGCAGGCCTCGTCGGCTTCCTCGGCATCCGGCCCACGCAGCCCTGGATCCTCTGGCTCACCGCCTTCCTCTGCGCGCTCGCCGTCGATGGCATCGTTCGCTCGCACCCCCGCTGGGATGCCGACGAAGGCCCGGCCGCCTCGCTGGTGTACGTTTTCCTGCCCGCGCTCGCCGTGCTCGGCGGCGGCTTCTTCATCGACCACGCCGTCGACGGCTACGCGCGCCCGGCGTCTGCACTCCTCCCGGCGATCGGCGCGGGCGCCATCGCCTACGGCGAATACCACACGGTCGATTTCGGCTCCCGCCTCTACGGTCCGATGCGCCTCTGGCTCGCCGTGGCCACCTACCTCACGGCCTTCGCGCTCTACACCGTCATCTACGTCAAGGACTTCGAGCTCCCATTCGCCGCGTTCCTCGTGGCGGTGGTCAGCATGGCCCTGTCGGTCGAGCTCCTGCGCGAAAGCCGCCTCCTCGGCCCGAGCTCCATCCTCGTTGGCCTCGCGATCGGCGTCTCGCTGGGCGAACTGCGGCTCGCGCTCTACTTCTTTCCGCTCGATGGTCTGCTCGCCGGCGCGCTCATGATTATCGGGTTCTACCTCGCGACCGGCCTCGTCCATCACCTGCTCGACCACGACCTGGAGTGGTCCACCACGCTCGAATACCTGCTCGTTGCCGCTGTCGGCACGGCGGCCGTGGTCGTCACTCGCGTCTTCGTGTAAACAGACGTGATGGCCACGCTCACCATCTGCTCCTGGAACATCAACGGCCTCCGCGCCACGCTCAAGACGGGCGACCTGCACACCTGGCTGGCGAACTCCGCGCCCGACATCGTCGGCATGCAGGAGGTGAAGGCGACCCCCGAGCAGTGCGACCAGTCGGCCTGGGAGGACCTCGGCTATCGCAGCACCTGGCACACCGCCGAGCGGCCCGGCTACAGCGGCACCCTGTTGCTCACGAAGACGGAGCCGCTCGACGTCCGCTGCGGCCTCGGCATCGAAGAGTTCGACCGCGAAGGACGGGTAATCGAAGCCGACTTCCCATCCTTCACGCTCATCACCGCCTACTTCCCGAACGGCGGCAACAAGGGCGTCCGGCTCGACTACAAATACGCCTTCTACGCGGCCTTTCTCGACCACACCGAACGCCTGCGCGCCGCCGGCCGCAGCATTGTCTTCATGGGCGACCTCAACGTCGCGCACACCGAGATGGACGTCGCACGGCCGGAAGAGGCACTGAAGGGCACCGGCTTCCTGCCCGAAGAGCGCGAGTGGCTCGACCGCTTCGCCGCCCACGGTTACATCGACACGTTCCGCACGTTGCACCCCGACCAGCGCGACGCCTACAGCTACTGGGACGCATGGCGCGAACGCCGCGCCCGGAACATCGGCTGGCGCATCGACTACGTCTGGGTTTCGAACGACCTCCTGCCGGCCGTGCGCCGCGCGTTCATCCAGCCCGAGATCATGGGCTCCGACCACTGCCCGGTCGGAATCGAGCTCGACGTGCCCGACTAGCCTCGCCGCGCGCTAGCGGTACTCGACGGCGCCCTGTTCGTCCACCACCGCGATCGGCAGGTTCGTCTCTTTCTCCAGCTTGCCCACGGTGGCCCCGCGCAGCTTGTCGAGGAACCCGGGGTCCTCTTCCGACGCCGGCACCATGATCAGGTCCGCGTTCTGCTGTTCCGCGTACTCCGCGAGCGCGTCGGCGCCCTTCTTGCTCGGGAGCCACCCGAACGCCTCGATGCCCTCCGCCCGGGCCTCGCGCACCTGCGCGGCGATCGGCTCCCGGCCGGCCGCCTCCAGGTGCTGTACGTCCAGCTTGTCGCCGAAGCGGTCGCGGTCCCGTTCGCCGGACCATTCGGTAGGCAACGGCGACGCAAACATGTCCGCCGCGTCGAGGTCGTACAGGATGAGCCGTGCCTCGGAGCGGGCCGCCGTCTCCTTCGCTTTCTGGACCAGGGCGTCGAAGCGGCCGTCTTCCGACGTGACCGCGATGATGCAGGTTGGTGAAGTCGTCATTTCCGGCCTCCTTGGTTCCTTGTATCCGGGTTTCCATCGCACGCGCGTTACGGCCGCGCGAACGGGCATGCACGGCGCTCGCAGCACGGCCCCCGGGTGCACGCAGTTCACCGCTCCCGCGCCCCTTGAGATGGCCCTGTAACCCACTTCTCGACGTAATGTGTCCCGCATACGCGGATCCCTCATACAGTGTTCCGAGCGCATATTCCGTCTTCGAAGGACTCTCCCGTGCCCTCACGCGACCACCCGGAGTTCCGCACGCTCCCCGGACACCCCTACCCGCTCGGCGCCACCTGGGATGGCAGCGGCGTCAACTTCGCGCTCTTCAGCGAACACGCCCAGCGCGTCGAACTCTGCTTCTTCGACCGCGATGACCCCGCGCGCCAGGTCGCCTCCATCCCCATGCGCGAACAGACCGACTTCGTCTGGCACGTCTATGTGCCCGAAGCCCGGCCCGGCTTCCTGTACGGCTACCGCGTGTTCGGCCCCTTCGACCCCATCCACGGGATGCGCTTCAACTACCACAAGATGCTCCTCGACCCCTACGCCAAGGCCATCTCCGGCACGGTCGAATGGAGCGACGCCATGTTCGGCTACCCCCTCGACGGCGGGGACGATCGCGACCTCATCTTCGACCCCACGGAAAGCGCACCCGGCATGCCAAAGTCCGTGGTCATCGAGCCTGCCTTTTCCTGGGGCGACGACGTGCGCCCGCGCATCCCCTGGCACAACACGGTCATTTACGAATGCCACGTCCGCGGCTTCAGCAAGCTCAACCAGAACCTCCCGGAAGAGCTTCGCGGCACGTACTCAGGGCTCGCCGACCACCGCACCATCCGCTACCTGAAGGAGCTCGGCGTCACCTCCATCGAGCTCATGCCGGTGCACCACTTCATCCACGACAAGCACCTCCGCGAACGGGGCCTCTACAACTACTGGGGCTACAACTCGATCGGCTACTTCGCGCCCGACCCCCGCTACGCCACCACCCGCAGCCCCGGCCAGGTGGTCAACGAGTTCAAGACGATGGTCAAGACGCTCCATCGTGCCGGCATCGAAGTCATCCTCGATGTCGTCTACAACCACACCGCCGAAGGGAACCACCTCGGCCCCACGCTGGCATTTCGCGGCATCGACAACCAGTCCTACTACCGGCTCACGGGCGACGGCCGCTTCTACATGGACTACACGGGCACCGGCAACACCCTGAACATGCTGCACCCCCGCGTGGTCCAGATGATCATGGACAGCCTGCGCTACTGGATCACTGAGATGCACGTCGATGGCTTCCGCTTCGACCTCGCCGCCACGCTCGCTCGCGAACTGCACGAAGTCGACCGCCTGAGCGCCTTCTTCGACATCATCCACCAGGACCCCCTCATCTCGCAGGTCAAGCTCATCGCCGAGCCGTGGGACGTCGGCGAAGGCGGCTATCAGGTCGGCAACTTCCCGGTCCTCTGGGCCGAATGGAACGGCAAGTACCGCGACTGCGTGCGCCGCTTCTGGAAGGGCGACCCCGGCCAGGTGGGCGAGCTCGGCTGGCGCCTCACCGGCAGCTCCGACCTCTATGCCAGCAATGGCCGCCGTCCCTACGCCAGCATCAACTTCATCACCGCCCACGACGGATTCACCCTCCGCGACCTCGTCAGCTACAACGAAAAGCACAACGAGGCGAACGGCGAAGACAACCGCGACGGCGCGGACAACAACGATAGCTGGAACTGCGGTGTCGAAGGCCCCACCGGCGACCCGGAGGTCAACGAGCTGCGCGCCCGCCAGCAGCGCAACTTCCTCACCACGCTCTTCATCTCGCAGGGCGTGCCCATGCTGCTCCACGGCGACGAAGTGGGCCGCACCCAGCAGGGGAACAACAACGCTTACTGCCAGGACAACGAGATCACCTGGCAGCGCTGGGACCTCGGGTCCGAAGAACGCGACCTCCTCGACTGGACGCGCCGGATGATCGCCCTGCGCCGCGACCACCCCGTCCTCCGCCGCCGCAACTACTTCCGCGGACGGCCAATCCGGGGCACCGACATCAAGGACATCTCCTGGATCACGCCCTCGGGCCGTGAAATGGGCGATGCCGAATGGCACGACCCGGAGACCCGTACCCTCGGCATGCTCCTCGCCGGCGTCGCGTCCGACCTCACCGACGAAGAGGGCAAGCCAGTGGTCGACGACTCGCTGCTCATCCTCCTCAACGCCGACCACGAAAACGTCGAGTTCCGGCTCCCCCCGGCCCCCGCCGCCACCCGCTGGATCTTCGTGCTCGACACCGCCGAACCCGACGCCGCCGAAGGCTCGCGCGGGTATCGCGGCGGCTCGCGCTACGAGCTGACCAGCCGCTCTGTGGCCATCCTCAAGCTCCCCCGCGAAGCCACCCCACGCCCCCAGCGGCCCCGCTCCGCTCTCCGCCGCGAATCACCACCAGCTCCCGCTCCGGCTGTCCCATAGCGCCGCCAGCCGCCCGCTCGCGCCGGGCGACATCGCGCCAACAGCCAACAGCCAACAGCCTAAAAAATCGGCCCCGTGTCGCTCTCTTCCTCGACCTCGCCAAGCGCCGCCTCGAGTTCGAGCAGGCCGTTCGTGCTGAGGATGCGCCGCCGGATGCCCGTGAGGGTCGCCTCATCCGCGCCGCCCAGTGCGCGTTGCATCAGCGCGAACATGGTCGAACCCGTGAGCAGGCAGTACCGGTAGTTCTCGCACGCGATGCGCAGCGCGCCGGTGAACTCCTGCCCGCGCTGTTCCGGCTCCTTCACGCGCTCGCCGTTCACCACCACAACGCCCTTGAGCTGGTCGCCCTGTTTCAGCAGCCGCTCCTCCAGCCGCCGCTGCAGCCGCACGTACGGCCATTCGACCACCGTCTCGCGGCTCCCTTCGCACTCCACGAACGCCGTCCGGCCTTCGCTCTCGACCGCCAGCGGTTCGCCCGCGGCGCTCACCCGCGCGAACCCCAGCAACGACAGCGCATCGGCCACCGCCAGGGTGAACGCTGGCCCGTCCTCCGTGAGCAGCCGGCGATGGCTCGCCAGCCGGTCGTGCCGTTCGCGGACGGTGGCCACCCGCTCGCTCGCCGCGGCGAGCTCCGCCTCGGCCTCCTCCAGTTCGGCCTCTACCTGTTCGAGGCCCGGTACAGCTACGGTGCGTGCCCAGTAGGGCGCCTGCTCCGGCGTGGCCTCGCGCGCGATGTACGTCAGCGTGTCGACCAGCGCCTCGGCCATCCGGCTCCGCTGCGGGCCCGTCTCCTCGGTCAGCACGGGCACGAAGATCACCGTCCCCCCGAGCACCTCGAACGACATCGCGACCGGCACGTTGCCGTTCGCGACCGCCAGCACGCGCCCCTGCCGAACGCCCGGCTGCCGGTCGTCGAACACCGCCCGATAATGCGTGCCGCTCCGGTACTCCCGCAGGAACGCGGCGATCGGGTGGTCATCGGCCACCAGCCGGTACGACTTCCCCTCGGCGGGGCGAAGGTTCGGCGAACCCCAGGTCATCCCCGCCGGCGCCGGAAGCCAGCTGTACCGGTCGCATCCCTCGAAGCCGCTCAGCCCCGCCTGGGTCGCGTTCGGGCGCCCCAGGACCACGACCACGCCGCCCGCCTCGAGCAGCCGCTGTGTCTCTTCGCCGCGCCGCCGCACCTGGTCCGCCGCCGAGACCACCGAGGCCGTCGTTGGTGCATTCAGCACCGGCCGCCCGTCGTGGGCTTCGAACTCGCGCGCACCCTCGAGCAGCTCCGCGACCACCCGCGTGATGCTCGCCGGGTCGATGACCAGCGCGTCGTAATCGAAGTAGCTCGGCGCCGTCAGCACGTTGTAGTTGTCCACGTGCATGTTCGGCAGCGGGTAGCCGATGGAGAGGACTTTCACGCGTGCGCCCCTTCGTTGAGCAGTTTGCCCAGGCGTGCCCGCAATCCCCCGCTGAGGTCTGGCCGTTCGAGCGCTGCCGCCACCTGTGCCACCAGGTAACCGCCCGGTCGGCCGGTGTCGTAGCGCGTCCCTTCGTACCGGAACCCGCAGACCGGCTCGCCCGCCGCGATCTGGCTCATCAGCGCATCGGTGATTTGCAGCTCGCCGTTCTTCCCGGGCGGGATCCGGTCGATGTGCTCGAAAATCGTCGGCGAGAGGATGTATCGCCCCACGATGCCCAGCGTCGAAGGCGCCTCCTCGATGGCGGGCTTCTCGACCACGCGGCGAAGCCTCGTGGGGTTGCTCTCGTCGATCGGGTCGACGATGCCGTACTGCGGGATGTCCTCCCGCGGCACCTCATGGACTGCGATCACGCTCCCGCCGCACTGTTCGTACGCCCCGGCCAGCTGCCCCACGCACGACTTCGCCCCGAGGATCAGGTCGTCCGGGAAAATGAGCGCCACCGGCTCGCCTTCCACCAGTTCGCGCGCACAGGCGACCGCGTGGGCGATGCCCTTCGGCTCATCCTGGGTCACATAATCGAAGCGGGCCATGTGGGCCGGCCCCTCGACAAGCTCGCGCAGGGCCGGGTCGTCCTTCGATTCCACGTAGGCGTTGGCGCGGGTGCGGTTACCGAAGTGCTCGGCTATAGCTTCCTTCCCTTCGGCTATTACGAAGACGATATGGTTGATCCCCGCATCCACCGCCTCCTGTACGGCATACTGGATAAGAGGACGGTCCACGATCGGCAGCATCTCCTTCGGGACAGCCTTGGTTGCGGGGAGCATCCGCGTGCCGAGGCCGGCCGCGAGGATGAGCGCTTTGGTAATCGTCGCCATGCGCCAATACTACGGCCCGGCTTTCGCTCGGCATATACACGTGGTTCCCGATGCCTGCTATCATTGGCACTTGTCCGAATTTCATTGGGAAGTAGTTTGAGGAAGCGACCAAAGCCACCACCAAAGCCAGTAGCACCCGAACCGCGCATCAACGAACGCATTCGCGTCCCCGAGGTGCGCCTCATCGACGAGGAGGGCCGCCAGGTCGGCATCGTCCGTACCGCGGAGGCGATCGCCATGGCTCGCCAACGCGACGTCGACCTGGTCGAAGTGGCCGCGCAAGCGAGTCCCCCTGTTGCCCGCCTCATGGACTTCGGGCGCTTTAAGTACGAACAGTCCAAGAAGGACCGCGAGGCCAAGAAGCACCAGGTCAACATGCAGCTTCGCGAAGTGCGCATGAAGCCGAAGATCGATGACCACGATATCGACTTCAAAACCCGCACCGCCGCGAAGCTCCTGAAGCAGGGCGACAAGGTCAAGGTCACCGTCATGTTCCGGGGCCGGGAAATCACCCACCCCCAGATTGGCAAGAACCTGCTCGACCGCGTCCTCGCGAACCTGAACGAGGTCGCCGTCGTCGAACGTGATGCCCTCCTCGAAGGGCGTCACATGACGATGATCCTGGCGCCCGACAAGAAGAAGATTGCGGCAGCCGCCAAGGCGGCGGCCGCTGCCGGCGCCGGCTCCACCGCCACGCCGGAAGAAGACGACGAAGAGGTCCTCGCCGCTGCCGCCTCCGCCCCGGTGGTCGGTGACGGCGATATCGAGGACGATGAGGAGAGCGACGACGCCGAAGAGGCCGAAGACGCCCCGAGCGCCGTCACCGCAGGAGAGTAACGTGCCGAAGCTCAAGACCCACAAGGGAACCGCCGCCCGCTTTCGCGTAACCGGCGGCGGGAAGATCATGCGTATGCGCGGTAACCGCAACAACTTCCGCCGGAAGAAGCGCGGGCCCGTCAACGTCATGTTCTCGCGCACTGTCCCGGTCGCCGATGCCAACGCTCCGCGCATCCGCGAAATGCTCGCCGGCTACGACAGCTAGCGCACCCAGGAGTTAGATCGCCATGAGCCGAGTCAAGCGCGGCTTCGTTACGCACCGCCGCCACAAGCGCGTCCTTGCCCTGACGAAGGGCCACCGCGGCCAGCGCCATCGCATCTTCCGCCGCGCCAACGAGAGCATGCTCCATGCTCTCCGCTACAACTACGTCGATCGGCGCGACCGGAAGAACGATTTCCGGCAGCTCTGGATCATCCGCATCAACGCCGCCGCGCGGCTCAACGGGCTCAGCTACAGCAAGCTCATCCACGGCCTCCGTGCCGCCGGCATCGAGCTCGATCGCAAGGCCCTCGCCGACCTCGCGGTCACGCGGCCCGATGCCTTCGCCAGGCTCGCCGAGCAGGCGAAAGCAGCTGTCGCCTGATTCCAGGCCCAGCGAACAGCCAGCGGGCGCCCTTCCCACGAAGGGCGCCCGTTTTGCGCGTCCCCGGAACCCACGCGCAGCCCGGAATGTGACTCCTTCGCGCGTTCATATTCCCTCCATAGTTTCCCGGGATCATCGCAGTACACCCCCAAAGGAGATGATCCCATGACCCGTAGCTGGTTGTTCCGAGTTGGCGTTGTTCTCGTTGTGATAGGCGTCCTTGGCGGCATCGCCGCCGGCATCGCCCGTGGCTTCGACGACGACGACCGCACCATCGAATACCGCGTGGTGAACAGCGAAGGCCAGGAGCTCCCCGCCGGCCAGCAGCCCGTGATCGTCGTCGACGACCACGGCCGCGACTTCCCGCGCGGCGCCTTCTTCCCCGTGTTCCCCATCGTGCTCATCGGCGGCGTGCTCATCGTCGGCTCCATCATCGCTTCCCGCGGTGGTGTCGGGCCCGGCCGCTGGCGCAACGGCCTCGATGAGTGGCACCGCGACGCCCACCGCCGTGATGCCTCTTCCGGCGAAACCGGCAGCTAGCCGGTAGGATCGCGGGTGCGGGCCCCTGGCTCGCACCCGCGCCGGGTATTTGCCAATGCGAACCATTCTCGTTGTCGAAGACGAACCGAAAATCGCCGCCCTCGTTCGCGATTACATGACGGCCGCGGGCTTCAACGTTGTCCTGGCCGGAGATGGCGATGCCGCGCTCCACCAGGCCCGCGCCGCGAAGCCCGACCTTGTCATCCTCGACCTCGGCCTCCCCAAACGCGACGGGCTCGACGTCATTCGCGACCTCCGGCGCTTCTCCGAAGTGCCGGTCATCATCCTCACCGCCCGCGGCGAAGAATCCGACCGCATCGTCGGCCTCGAACTCGGCACCGACGACTACGTCGTGAAGCCTTTCAGCCCGAAGGAGCTCGTCGCCCGCGTCCGGGCCATCCTTCGCCGCGCCGACCGCGCCGTAACGCCCGGCGACATCATCCGCGCCGGCGGCGTCGAAATCGACGCACCCCGCCTGCGCGCCACCGTCGACGGCCGGGCCGTCGACCTCACCGCCACGGAGCTGCAGCTCCTCGCGCACCTCGCGCGCGAGCCCGGCCGCGTCTTCACGCGCGGCCAGTTGCTCGATGCCCTCCACGGGGTCGCGTTCGAATCCTACGAACGCGCGATCGATGCGCACATCAAGAACATCCGCCGGAAAATCGAGCCCGACCCGGCGCACCCGCGGTACATCCTCACGGTCTACGGCGTGGGCTACCGCTTTACCGACCAGTTCGAGGAGGGGGCGTGAGTTCCGAACAACGGCCCCTGCGGCGGCCGCCGCCCTGGTGGCCCGAAGACGAGCCGTGGCCGCCGCGCGGCCGGCCGCCCTCCCTCCCCGGGCTCGGACGCCGCATCGCCATCGGCGTCGTCCTGTTCCTGTTCCTCGGCAGCACGGCCGGTGTGCTCTCAGGGTTCCTCTGGGCACGCGGCAACAGCGGCGGCCCGCCCATCTTCGTCCCGTTCTTCTGGCTCATCGTGCTCGTCGTCCTCATTTCCGCCGGCGGCGTCGTCACGCGGCGCTATACCCGGCCCATGAGCAGCGTCATGGACGCGATCGGCAAGCTCGCCGGTGGCGATTACTCGGCCCGCGCCCGGCCCAGCGGCCCGCCCGAAATGCACGCCCTCGCCGGCGCCGTGAACACCATGGCGGCCCGCCTCAAGTCCGCCGAAGAGCAACGCCGCAACCTGCTCGCCGATGTCGCCCACGAGGTTCGCACGCCCCTCTCGGTCATTCGCGGCAACGTCGAGGGCATGCTCGACGGCGTCTACCCGGCCGACGAATCGCGTCTCGGCCCCATCCTCGAAGAAGTCAACGTCCTCACGCGCCTCGTGGAGGACCTCCAGACGCTCTCCTCGGCCGAAGCAGGCGTCCTTCGCCTCTACCGCGAGCCGGCGGACATCGGCAGCCTTCTCGACGACGCCGTCACCGCGTTCGCCCCGCAGTCAGCGCAGCTCGGCGTCGAACTCAGCGCCTCGGTCCAGAGAGACCTCGTGCTCGCCGTCGATGCCGTCCGCGTCCGCCAGGTCATCGACAATCTTGTCTCGAACGCGCTTCGCCACACGCCCGAAGGCGGCGCTGTGCGCCTCGGCGCCCGCCGCGAAGGGGACAGGGCCGTGGTCTCGGTCTCCGATACCGGCTCCGGCATCCCCCCGGACGAGCTGCCCTACATCTTCGAACGCTACCGGAAATCGCCCGACTCGCGGGGCAGCGGCCTCGGGCTCGCCATCGCCCGCCGGCTGGTCGAAGCGCACGGGGGCTCCATCTCCGCCGAGAGCGAGCTCGGCCACGGGACCACGCTCACGTTCACCCTGCCGGCGGAGCCGCCCGCCTGATGCCGGCGTCCCTACCGCCCGCTCCACGTCAGCTTCGGCACCTGCGCGAACCCAAGCGCGTACACCGCCGCAGCGAGCACGACCATCACCGCGAAGTCCACGCCCAGCCCGATGAAGTCCTCGCTCGAATCCGCGTACGCCGCCAGTTGCAGCGCATCGACCGCGTAGGTGAGCGGGTTGATGCGCGCCAGCACTTCGAGCCACGTGGGCAGGTCGTCGATCGGGAAGAACGCGCCCGAGAAGAACAGCAGCGGGAAGAGCGCCAGGTTCATCACCAGGTGGAAGCCCTGCATCGTCTGGATTCGCGACGCCAGCGCCTGCGCCAGCCCCGCCAGCAGCACGTTCAGCAGGATCATCGTCGCAACCGCCACCACCAGGCCCTGCGCGATGCCGTACTGCCATTCGAACTGCACGAAGGGCGCCGCCACCAGCAGCACCACCAGCGCCTGCACCAGCCCGATGACCACCCCCGCCAGCGATTTCCCGAGCAGGATCAGCCGTGCCGAATGCGGCGACGACAGCAGCATCCGCAGGATGCCCGTGTCCCGGTCGCGATAGAAGGCGGCGCTCGAAAAGGTCGACGAGAACACCGCCGTCATCACCACCACTCCGGCCACGAGGTAGGCGGTGAAGTTGCCCGCGCTCAGGTTAGCTGGCTCGAGCCCTTTCGAAACGCCATTCCCGAGGAACACCAGGAACAGCAGCGGCGTGAACATCGACGAATAGAGCTGCGAACGGGAGCGAATGACCCCCTTGATGTCGCGGTTGAACAGCGCCAGGCAGGCCGCCACGCTTCCGTTCATGCCACCGCCTCCGGCTGCCGTGCGGCGCGCCCGCTCACGTGCTGGAAGTACGCATCTTCGAGCGACGACCGCTCGATGGTCACGCTGCGAATCCGCCCCGGCGCAAGCGCGAACAGCTTGGGCACGAACTCGCTCGCGTCGTCGACGGTGATGTGGACCAGTTCGCCCTGCCGCGAGACATCGCCCGCTCCGGGCCACCGCGCCACCTCCGACACCTCGCCGTCCGTCGCGTCGAGCCACGTCACGCGCACCGCCTCGCGCCGCAGCCCGCGCTTCAGCTCCTCGGGCGTGCCGGTCGCCACCACGCGCCCCCGGTCGATGAACGCCACGTGGTCGCACACGGCGTCGGCCTCGGCGAGATCGTTGGTCGCCAGCAGGATCGTCCGGCGCCCGCGCTCGCTCGAAAGCAACGCCTCCCAGAGCGCCCGGCGTTCCTCGGGGTCGACCCCGGTCGTCGGCTCGTCGAGCAGGAGCAGGTCGGGGTCATGGAGCAGCGCGCGCGCCATCTCGAGCCGCCGGCGCATACCGCCCGAAAGGTTCGCGATTGCGTCCTTTTCGCGCCCCGCGAGGCCGAAGACGCCGAGCAACTCGCGCGCCCGCTCCCGGGCCTCGGCCGCGGACATCGCGAACAGCTGCGACGCCAGGTGCAGCGTCTCCTCGACGCGCATCAGCGGGTCCTGGGCATTCTCCTGGAACACCGTCCCGACGCGCGCCCGCACCCGCGGCGACGGCTCGCCTCCGAAGACGAGCAGCTGCCCTTCCGGGGGCCGTTCCATGCCGGCGAGCAGCGTGATGAACGTGCTCTTGCCGCTCCCGTTCGGGCCGAGCAGCCCGAAGACCGAACCCGCGGGGACATCCAGGGAAAAGTGATCGAGAGCCCGTCGCTCGCCATACGTGCGGACGATGTCAGTGGCGTGGATAACCGGGGAATCCGGCATGAGGGCGGTCTTGCTCCCGGGAGCTATTGGTTAGGTGACGGCGAGGTTGGCGACGACCTGGGCCATCACGATCAGGACGATGATTGCAGCCAGCGGGCTCAGGTCGATCATCCCCGTCTGCGGCATCATCCGCCGCAACGGCTCGATGATCGGCTCGGTGGTCCGGTACAGCATCTGGTAGAGCGAACTCGACTGGTCGATGGGGAACCAGCTCAGCAGCGATCGCGCCACGACCGCCCACGTGAGCATCTGGATAAAGACGATGGTGAACTGGGCAACGTACGGGTTAATGGTTGTTCCCCCACCCGGGCGCGCGACGCGCGGCCCGCGGCCTCGTCCCTAAGAATATCAGAATCGCGGAAAGATCAAGCCAACCCTCATGCGTCTGCCGCCCGCTGGACGACCGCGATCATCACGTACAGCAGGATCACCACCACCATCGAGCTGAAGTCGATCATCCCCGTCCGCGGCATGATGCGCCGCACCGGATCGAGCAGCGGCTCGGTCACCTGGTAGAGGAACCGCGCGAACTGGTTGTCGCGGCTCACCGGGAACCACGACATCAGCGCCCGCGCAATCACCGCTGCCATCAACACATACAGGAAGATGATGAAGAGCGTGGCGACCTGGTCGTTCACCGCGCCGACCCGAGCTCGATCGCCCGTTCGTGGGCAGCCTGTACCCCTTCGATGATCGCCGCCCGGATGGCCCCGCGCTCCATCTCCAGCAGCCCGGCCGCCGTCGTGCCCGCCGGCGAGGTCACCATCGCGCGCAGCTCCGCGGGTGGGCGGCCGCTTTCGAGGGCGTACAGCGCCGACCCGTAGAACGTCTGCAGCACCATCTCCTGCGCCTGCGCGCGCGTCAGCCCGATGGCCACGGCGCCCTCGATCATCGCTTCGATGAACAGGAAGACGTACCCCGGCCCGCTGCCGCTCACCGCCGTGGCCATGTCCACTTTCTTCTCGTCGTCGACGTACAGCTCCCGCCCGATGGCCGCCAGCAGCGAGCGTGCGAGCTCGCGTTGTTCGGGCGTGACCTCCGGTGTGGCGGTCCACACGCTCATGCCCGCCTTCGCCGCGACGGGGGTATTCGGCATCACCCGGACCACCTTCCGGTGCGCGAAGGAATCGACGATCGAGTGCAGGCGCACGCCCGCCATAATCGAAAGCAGCAGCGCGTCGGGCGCGAGCGTGCCCCGCACCGAAGGCGCATCCTGGGGCTTCACCGAAAGCACCACGAGGTCGGCGCCGTCCATCGCTTCCATGCTCGATTCCGTCGTGGCGATGCCGTATTCCGCCTTCAGCTGGTCGCGGCGCTGCTGTACGACATCGCAGACGATGGCCTCTTCGGTCGCGAAAACCCGCCGTTCGAGGGCGGCGCCGAGCAGCGCCTCGCCCATCACCCCGCCGCCGATGATCGCGACTCTCATTCGCGCTCCCCGAACAGCGCCCGCCCGATGCGCACGTGCGTTGCGCCTTCTTCGATCGCCACTTCGAAGTCCTCCGTCATCCCCATCGAAAGGCAGGGGAGGTTGTGCTCGCGGGCCAGTTCGCGCAGCTGCCGGAACACCGGCCTGGCGTCTTCCGGGTTCGCGCTCTGCGGCGCCACCGTCATCAGCCCTTCGACCGTGACTCCGGGCAGGCGACGTGCATGCGCGATCAGCGCTCCCAGCTCCTCGGGCAGGATCCCATGCTTCGACGCTTCGCGTGCGACGTTCACCTCGATCATCGTTCGCACCGGTTGCCCGGTGGCCGCGAGCGTATCGAACAGCCGCGCCGAATCGACGCCGTGGAGTATAGCAAAGGCCCCCGCGGCGGCCTTCGCCTTGTTCGTCTGCAGGTGCCCGATGAAGTGCCACTCGGGGCCGGGCGAATCCGGGCCCACGATTTCCCGTACGCCCGCGATCTTCGCCAGCCCTTCCTGCACACGGTTCTCGCCGAACACGCGTAACCCTGCTCGCCACGCCTCCACGATCACCCCGGCCCGGTGCGTTTTCGAAGCACCGACGATCGTCACGCTCGCCGGGTCCCGGCCGGCGCGTGCGCACGCCTGCTCGACGCGCCGGCGCACCGCCGCGAGCCGCTCGGCGATGCCGCTAGCGGTGTGGGATGTCATCGATGCTCGGGGGATGTTTCGCTTCCCACAGGCCGTACCCCGCCAGCGCGAGGACAACGACGCCGATGCCCGCCAGGCCCGCGAACGGGTTCCA
>JBLNCO010000283.1:0-3350 GCA_050260715.1 Hyphomicrobiales bacterium
TCCGTCGTTTCGTTCGCTTCGAACTCGGCCGCTGAGCGGCAGGAGGGACACGTGGCGGGTCGGTACCGGCGAGCCCTCGTCAAGCTCAGCGGCGAAGCGCTGATGGGCGATCGTGCCTTCGGGATCGACGCCGCCACCATCCGAAAGGTCGCGGGCCAGGTCTCGCGCGCCGTGCAGGAAGGCGTCGAAGTCGCGGCCGTCGTTGGCGGTGGGAACTTCTGGCGTGGCGCAACGGTCGCCGAAACCGGCATGGACCGCGCGACCGCCGACTACGCGGGCATGCTCGCGACGGTCATGAACGCGCTCGCGCTCCAGGATGCGCTCGAAAAGCTCGGCGTGACGGTGCGCACGCAGACCGCGCTCTCGATGTCCTCGGTGGCCGAGCCGTACATCCGCCGCCGCGCGATCCGCCATCTCGAAAAGCACCGCGTCGTGCTCTTCGCCGCCGGCACCGGCAACCCGTACATGACGACCGACACCGCCGCTGCCCTTCGCGCCATCGAAGTCGACTGCGAGGCGCTCCTCATGGCCAAGAACGGCGTCGACGGCGTGTACGACTCGGACCCCGCGAAGAACCCCGACGCGAAGCGGTTCGACCACCTCACCTACCTGGAGGCGATCCAGCGGCGGTTGCAGGTTATGGATAGCACCGCGCTCAGCCTCTGCATGGAGAACCACCTCCCCATCATCGTCTTCGACGTTGGCGCCGAAGACGGGATTTACCGCGCCCTTATGGGCGAAGCCGTCGGCACGATTGTTTCGGCCCATGCCGGCGCGGAGCCGATCCGGACGCTGTAGACTTTCGAAACGGGGGCGAATCATGGCAGATCCCGACGAGATCCTGTTGAACGCCGAGGAGAAGATGGAGGGCGCCGTGCAGGCGCTCCGGCGGGAGTTGAACGGTGTGCGCACGGGCCGCGCCCATCCGAGCCTCATCGAGAGCCTGCCCATCGACTACTACGGCGCCTCCACGCCGCTGAAACAGCTGGGTGCGATCAATGCGCCCGAACCGCGGCTCCTCACGATTCAGGTGTGGGACCGCAGCGCCGTGAACCCGATTTCGAAGGCCATCCAGGCCTCCGACCTCGGGCTCAATCCGAACATCGACGGACAGACCATCCGCCTGGCCATCCCGCCGCTCACCGAGCAGCGCCGCAAGGAGATGGTGAAGCTCGTTCACAACAAGACCGAAGAAGCGCGCGTGGCCGTCCGGAACGTTCGCCGCCATACCAACGACGAGCTTCGCAAGGCCGAAAAGGACGGCGACATTTCGCAGGACGAACTGAAGCGCCGTGAGGATGAGCTCCAGAAGATGACCGACCGCTACATTCTCGCCCTCGATGCCGAGGCGAAGAAGAAGGAGACGGAGCTCCTTGAGGTCTAGCTCCGAAAAGCGCGTGGAAGCTGCAGCGAGCCCGCCCGCGCAGGCGGAACTCCTCGGCGACATCATTTCGCCGCTCAGCGGCGGCCGTGTGCCGCGCCACGTCGCCATCATCATGGATGGCAACGGCCGCTGGGCGAAGGAACGCGGCCTCCGCCGCTCCGCGGGCCACCGCGCGGGCGTCGAAAACATCCGCCGGGTCATCGAGCGCTTCTCCGACCACGGCGTCCAGTGGCTCACGCTGTACGCCTTTAGCACGGAGAACTGGAGCCGCCCGCAGCCCGAGGTGCGCGCGCTCATCCGGCTGCTCCGCTACTTCCTGAAGCGCGAGCTCGACAACCTCCACCGGAACAACGTTCGCCTCCAGCTCCTTGGCCACGCCGAGACCCTGCCCGACTGGCTCCAGAAGCAGGTCGCCGATGCGGTGGAGCTCACGCGCCACAACACCGGCATGACCCTGAACATCTGTTTCAGCTACGGCGGGCGCGACGACATCCTCATGGCGGTGCGCGAAATCATGCGCGAAGAGATCTCGCCGGAGGAGATCACGGAAGAGGTGCTTTCGCGGCACCTCTACACGCGCGGCGCCCCTGATCCCGACCTGATGATCCGCACCGCGGGCGACCAGCGCATCTCGAACTTCCTGCTCTGGCAGGCCGCCTACGCCGAGCTCTACTTCACCGACACCTACTGGCCGGACTTCGGACGCGAAGACATCGATATGGCGCTGGCCGAATATGGCCGGCGCAAGCGCAAGTTCGGCGGTCTCCTGCCCGAGGACATCGAGGCGCTACGCGGACAGTGAACGCCGACCCGCGCCTTTCGACGCCCGGCGCGCCGGCACCCGCGGCACGGCTTTCGAACCTGCAACTGCGGCTCATCACCGCCGCGGTGGGCATCCCGATTGTCCTCGCGCTCACCTGGGCCGGCGGCTGGCCCTTCGCGCTGGCCGCAGGGCTCGTCGCATTGCTCGCCGCCGCCGAGTTCACCCACGGCTGGCTCATCCCCTCGATGCCCATCCGCGACGTGGTTCCCCAGGGACCGCTGTTCGCCGCGTCGGCGGTGGTGGTCGCGGGCGCCTACTGGGAGCCGCGGTTCGTCTGGGCGGGCATCGTCCTCGCCGTCCTGTTCGGGGCCGCCGGGTACAGCCGCACGAACGTCTTCGGCCCCCGGAAGCCGTTCCGCGTGCAGGCGTGGTGCCTCATCTACGTTGGCGTGCTCCTCTCGACGCTCGTGCTCACCCGGGATGTAGAACAGGGCCGCAAGTGGGTCTTCCTCGGCATCCTCTCGACGTTCGCGGTCGACACCGGCGCCTACGCGGTCGGCCGGGCGATCGGGCGGCACAAGCTCGCGCCGCGCATCAGCCCCGGCAAGACGCGCGAGGGCGCTGCCGGCGGATATATCGCAGGGGTGGCGGCAGTCTTCGCGCTCAACGCGCTGTTCGACACCGATGTCCCCTGGACCACGATGGCCCACTTCGCCTTCGTCATGCCCATCGCCGCGCAGGCGGGCGACCTGTTCGAAAGCTGGATGAAGCGCCGTATGGGCGTGAAGGACTCGTCCGGGCTGCTCCCCGGCCATGGCGGCTTCCTCGACCGGCTCGATTCTGTGGTCTTCGTGTTCCCCGTGCTCTACCTGTTCCTGCAGGTCCGCGTGCTATGACCGTCAGTTGTCGCGCCCGCCACTCCCTTTGGTAGGCTTTTTCGCGATCCGAATGAGGTGATCCCGTGCCCCCAGCCACGCTGCCCCCGGACCTCCAGCACAAGTACGCCGGCGTTAACGGCATTCGCATGCATTATGTCGAGTCTGGCCAGGGCGACAACGTCGTGCTCTTCCTCCACGGCTTCCCCGAATCCTGGTACTCCTGGCGCCACCAGCTCGAGCGCTTCGCACCCAACTACCGCGTGGTCGCGCCCGACCAGCGAGGCTACAACCTGACCGACGTCACCGGCCCCTACGACACCGACAC
>JBLNCO010000284.1:0-3777 GCA_050260715.1 Hyphomicrobiales bacterium
GGGGGCCCCTCCGCGGGGCCGGCCGGGGCCCCCCCCCCCGGGCCGCCCCCGCCCCCCCCCGCCGGGGGCCGCCCCGCATTTCACCTTCGACGCTCGCTATCGCAGGCCGGGGAGGTGGCCAGCCGGTCTCCGATTTTGCACTTTCGAAGCCCCTCACACATAGGCGAGCCTGATGGTAGAATCCGCGTGACATATGGCCCTGTATACAATCCGACGCGCACCACCCGGGCGCGATCTTCGCCAAGTGAGGACAGTGTGACCGATATCGCCAGGGGTCTCGAAGGAGTCAACGTAACCACCACCAAGCTCTGCCGTATCGACGGCCAGAAAGGTGAGTTGGTCTACGCCGGGTACAACATCTATGACCTCGCCGAACATTCGACCTTCGAGGAAGTCGCGTTCCTTCTCTGGAACCAGCGCCTCCCGAACCAGGCTGAGCTGGCCGAACTGAACGAGCTCCTGCAGTCGGAACGCTCCCTCTCGGACGTGACGACAAACCTCCTGCAGGAGATCCATTCCGTCGTCCGGCCCATGCGTACGCTCGAAGTGGCCGTCGAGGTCATCGGCGCGCTCGACCCGAAGTCCAGCGACCTTTCGAACGCCCAGCTCAAGAAGACGGCCGCGCGCCTCACCGCGAAGATGGCCACCGTTATCGCCACCTACCACCGGATGCGCACCGGCCAGCAGCCCGTCGCCCCGCGCGCCGATCTCGGCCACGCCGCCAACTTCCTCTACATGCTCACTGGCGAGGAACCGTCCGAACTGGCCAAGCGCACCTTCGATGTCGCGCTCATCCTCCACGCCGAGCACGAGATGAACGCGTCGACCTTCTCGGCGATGGTCACCGCCTCCACGCTGAGCGACATGTACTCCGCCATCGCATCCGCCATCGGCACCCTCAAGGGGCCCCTGCACGGCGGTGCGAACGAGGCCGTCTTTAAGACGCTCGAAGCCATCAAGACCGAGGACAACATCAAGCCCTACGTCGACGACCTCGTGGCGAAGGGCGAGCGCATCATGGGCATCGGCCACCGCATCTACAAGACGACCGACCCCCGCGCCGTCATCCTCGAACGGCTCGGGCACGAAGTCGCCGACCATTCGTCCGAACGCTGGTACTTCGACCTCTCGCTCAAGCTGCGCGACTACCTCGCACAGAAGATGGCCGGGAAGCCGCTCTACCCGAACGTCGACTTCTTCAGCGCCTCCGTCTACAAGATGCTCGGCATCCCCAGCGACCTCTACACGCCGATCTTCGCCCTCGCCCGCATCGCCGGCTGGACAGCCCACCTGCTCGAGCAGTACGCCGACAACCGGCTCGTGCGGCCCAACGCCGTCTACCAGGGCGAAGAGAACAAGGAGTACGTGCCCCTCGCCCAGCGCTAAGGGAGCCATCCGGACGCACCGCGAAGGGCGAGCCGCACGGCTCGCCCTTCCTTGCGCACGGTCACGCGCCGTTCGCCTTGCGCTCGCGGATATCGAGCGTGACCCGCCACGTGAGCCCCTGGCTCACCGAACGCATCGGCAGCCCGCTCCCCGCGAACACCTCGAGCATGCCCGAGTTCTCGGCCAGCACATCCGCCACGAACCGGTCGATGCCGTTCAGCCGAGCGAGCGCCGCCAGGTGGTGCAGCAGGTGGCTCGCGATGCCCTGCCCCTGGAGCTCGTCGGCCACCGTGAACGCCACCTCTGCCGTGTGGCTGTCGACCTGCTCGTAGCGCGCCACCGCCCGCACGATGTCCTCGCCCGGGAACGTCGCAACGAACGCGGCCCGGCGCACGAAGTCCACGTTGGCCAGGCGGCCCGCCAATGCCGGGTCAAGCTCCCGCAGCGGCGAGAAGAATCGCCGCCGCCGCGACTCCGGCGAAAGCCGACGGAACCCCTCGACCAGCTGCTGCGCGTCGTCCGGGCGGATGCGCCGGAACACCACCTCGCGCCCATCGCGCAAGGTGAACGGCTCCGGCAACACGATCTCGTGCCCCCGGCCCGGCGACGCCTCGCTATCCATGGAACCAGTGTGCATCAGCCGCCGGGGCCTGCGGCACGCCCTCCGCGCGACCTGCTCGTTCGTCTCGCTCCCACCTAGCCAGGCGGGCGATGTGCGGCCCGCAGCCGCCTGCCATGCTCGATTCACAACCCCCGGAAGGGGCGAAGGAGTTTCCTCCCATGACATCCGATTCCAGCGGCATCCTCGCGCAGCTCTCCGACGCGATGGCCGATGCCGTCGCCACCGCCGCCGCCTCGACCGTCACCGTGAGCGCCCGCCGCCGCTTCCCCGCGAGTGGCGTGATCTGGTCGGCCGACGGCGTCATCGTCACAGCCTCCCACGTCATCGAGGACGAAGAGAACATCCAGATCACCCTGCCCGACGGCACCGAACTCCCCGCGCGCCTCGCCGGCCGCGATGGCGGCTCCGACCTCGCCGTCCTCCGCGTCGACCGCACCGGCCTGACCGCGGCCGTCCGCGGCGGCCCGGCTCGCGTTGGCCACTTCGTGCTCGCGGTTGGCCGCCCGGTCGCCGGCGAACCGATGGCCTCGTTCGGCGTCGTGAGCGCAGCCGGCGGCCCCTGGCGCACCCCGCGTGGGGGGCAGGTCCAGGGCTACGTCCGCAGCGATACCACGTTCTATCCCGGCTTCTCGGGCGGTCCGCTGATCGACGCCTCCGGCCGCGTAGTCGGCATCAACAGCTCGCGGCTTTGGCGCGGCTCGGGCCTCACGATCCCCGTTGAAGCCGTCGCGCCCGTGGTCGATGCGCTGCTCGCCGGCGGCGGCCTGAAGCGCGGCTACCTCGGCATCGGCAGTCAGGCCGCCCGCCTCCCCGATGCACTCGCGGCGAAGGCCGATGGCCAGGCCTCCGGGTTGCTCATCGTTGGCGTTGAGCCCGGCAGCCCGAGCGACCGCGCGGGCCTCGTGATGGGCGACATCCTCATCCGCCTCGGCGGCTCCGCCATCACCGATACCGACGACCTGCAGGCCATGCTGGGCCCCGATTCCGTCGGCAAGCCACTCCTGGCTCGCGTGCTCCGCGGCGGCGAGCCCCTCGACCTCACGATCACTGTCGGCGAACGCGAATAGGAGGTCCGCCATGAGCGCATCCGTTCTCGACACCCCGGTCCTCGCCCAGGCCGGCGAGGAGCTCGCCCATCGGCTCCGGTCCTTCCTGGTGGCCGTCCGCAGCCCGAGCGGCGGCGGCTCGGGCACCGTCTGGTCGGCCGATGGCCTCATCGTCACGAACCACCACGTCGTCCCCGGCGACCGCGCCGAAGTCCAGCTGCCAGACGATCGCGTGCTCCCCGCGCGCGTCATCGCCCGCGACCCGCTGCGCGACCTCGCGGGGCTGCGCGTCGATGCTGTCGCCCTCTCGGCGGCGAAGCCCGCCGACTCCGATGCCGTCCGCGTCGGGCAGCTCGTCTTCGCCATCGGCAACCCGTGGGGCCAGCGCGGCACGCTGACCGCCGGCATCGTCATGAGCAAGGGCCCCGCCGCGCTCGAAAACGAGGTCCCGCTCGACGAGGCGATTCACGCCGATGTCCGTCTCGCGCGCGGCAATTCCGGCGGCGCCCTCGCCGACGCCGAAGGCAACGTCATCGGCATCAATTCGATGATCGCGGGCGGCGTGGCCATCGCCGTGCCATCGAACGAAGTCCAACGCTTCCTCGCTGGAGACATCGCCGGCCGCGGCTTTCTCGGCATCGAAGGGCGCGTCGTGCCGCTCCCGCCGAAGGTTGCCGCCGCCTACCGCGGCGACGGCGGCCTCCTCGTGACTGACGTTCTGCC